>NZ_BAAGVN010000105.1:0-15538 GCF_054780855.1 Pseudaeromonas pectinilytica | reverse complement strand
AGCGGTCATGACGGGCCAGCCTTATCCTGACGTATTCAACCTGACCTCGGCTTAGTCAAGCCGGGGCCGGTGAACGGTTACGTTTATGGTGAAAAATTTATCAATCGGTAGAAAGTTAGGGAATACCTATATCTCCCAGGGCTGCTGCTAGTTCGATGGTTAGCGCTTGGGAACCATCCTCTATGTGCTGTCAAGGTATGGGTTGGTTCGTCATAGCACAAGTCTCCAGCAGCGAAGCCCAGCCATAGAGCGGTGATTCAATCCGCCGGATCTGTTCGACGTTCGGATGATCTTCAAAGTAGCTGGTGACATCAAATACACCACCATCTTCATCAAAGACATATTCGCCACCATAGTCGGGCATGATCCGGATCAGCTGGGGCATGTAGTCGTCCATTTCTTCCTGATCTTGTTCGATTGTTCAGAACCGAAACTTTTTCCTATGCCTCGCTGCGATGCAAGCTCGTTTGTTGCAGAACCAAGAAGGGGATGACTGTTCCAGAGGCGCTTTGCAGACGAGGCAGCGGCGGATGCTGTCGCCCTCATTTACTGTCTTACCCGATAACGGCGCCCACTCTTGATTGGATCCGTAGGGGCGATGCTCCAGGTCATGGTAGGCCTGCTGCAAGCGGGTTTTAGCTTGTAATGCTTGCTCTGCCTGTTGTGCTTGCAGTATTCGATACTGCTGTAATCGAGCCTGCCGTTCATTGTGCTCTTGCTGGCGCTCCTCTTCTTCTTGCTGTTGGCGTTGTTTCACCCGCTCCTGATAGCGGGGATGGTAAAGCCAGCTCAGCGCTTTGGGCTCGGATTGAACAATGCTGATCAACTTGGCGACATATTCGTTGTTGTGACCGCCCTGAAGCTGCTCGGCAATCGCTCTGTAGTTGAGCTGCAGTAGTCCGATTTTGGGCTTTGCTGTGGTGAACTCATCCAACCAAAGCGGTGGAGTGTTTTGCCCGGCGGCAGGCAGGTAGAGACCCACTCGGTAGTCATCGTTTTGCGGCGTTCTATAGATGAAATGCGGGCTTTGATTACCCTGTGACAAGTCGAGATCGAATGTCAGCGCCACATTTTCCCGTCCGCGAATGATGATCTCCTTTACCCATAAAAAATCCGGCGTACTGATCGACTGGATCTTTCCTAACGTCTCCAGCAGCATTAAGCGAATGCTGGTTTCAAGCGCAAATTCACACAACTCTGCACTGCTATCGTGATGAGCAAAATGGTGCTCGTTAAAGTCTCCTTTCCTTGCCTGCAGCCGCGCATCGCAGCTGGGGCAACGACATGCACACGCCAATCCTCTTGGTACATCCTCAATGCTGACGATCTTTCGATCCGCTTCTCTGATAGCAAATGGAATCTTGTTAAAAGCCGCCACCACATCCCCCCGACGCTGTTTATACGCTGGATAAATCAGCAGATAAGAGCCGCATGAGGGAGTTTTATCATCAAGCTCACATTAAGTCATCATTTTGATTGCATGACTTGTTCGTTATGATAGGTTAAGTCTCTATTGAACATATCTGACCATAACTGCATGCAGGTTCTAGACGAGCTTCCCTACGCCCAGCGTGAGCGCTTGGCGTATATCGATTTTTGCCTCAACTATTTTGGCTCTATCACCCGTGCTGCGCTGATAGAGCGCTTCGGCATTGGCCCAGCGGCTGCGACCCGTGACTTCGGGACCTATAAAGAGTTTTGTGCGGGCAACCTGGTGTTGCGTCCTCAGAACAAGGTCTATGAGCGGACGCCTGCATTCAAACCGTTGTTTGACCATGAACCTACCGCCGCACTCACTTGTCTGGCCTTTGGCTTTGGCAATGGCATCACGCAACCCCAGTTGCCGAATGCGCGTTGCCTGGCACCACAGCAACTGATCCAGCCCAAGACCGAAATATTGTCAGCCCTAATGCGGGCCATTCATCTGCAAAAAGCCATCAGTTGCAGCTATGTCTCGCTCTCGTCCGGGAGAACGCAACGTGAGCTGGTACCTCACAGTCTGGCCAATGATGGTCATCGCTGGCATGTCCGGGCCTTTGATCGGCTCCGGCAAGCGTTCCGTGATTTCTCCTGTTCGCGCTTTGAAACTGTCTCGCTGTTAAACGATGTTCCGCCGGAAAAAGAGACTCGCGAGTTTGATCATCAGTGGAACCGAATTGTCGATTTGGAGCTGATCCCGCATCCTGCGATTGCCTATCCCGAGGCCATCGCGATGGACTATGGCATGGTTGATGGTAAGCGTTGTGTACAGATCCGTGCGGCGTTGGCGGGCTATCTGCTCAACTACTGGAATGTGGATTGTTCACCCGAGCACAGCTTGCCAGCCGAGCGTCATCCGCTGGCTTTGAACAATCAGGCCACCTTGTATGGCGTTGAGAATCTGGTGTTGGCTCCAGGCTATGGAGCGAGTCATTAATGAACAGTTGTTGGATAGCATTTCCGAAGCGCGGTCATATAGGTCTCAAGCATGAAGCTGATTGATAACATAAATTCTCTATTGGGTGATGAACTCAAGAACGGCTTGTTGCCTGGAGCCAAGCTGAAGATTGCTGCCTCTTGTTTTTCTATCTATGCCTACGAGGCGTTGAAGCAACAACTGGAACAAGTAGATGAACTGGAGTTCATCTTTACGGCACCCACATTTGTTGAAGAAGAAGCTGTCGATAAGCTGAAGAAGGAAAAGCGTGAGTTTCATATTCCAGATGAAGGAAAGGAACGAGCCTTCTTTGGTAGCGAGTTTGAAATACAACTGAAAAATAAACTGACCCAAAAGGCGATTGCGCGTGAGTGTGCTGACTGGATCAGGCGCAAGGCAAAGTTCCGCTCCAACACAACTGATGCTCCCATGCAGTCCTTTGCCGTAGCGGTTTCATCACAGCAGACAACACTCTATCAAACGCTACAGGGCTTTACAGCGGTTGACCTCGGTTATGAAAAAGGCAATGCGATCTCTAATGTGATGTTTGCAATTGAGGAGCCATCCTTTACCAAGGAATTTATATCGTTGTTTGATCAGGTTTGGCAGAACCAAGGGATGGTGGCTGACGTTACCGAACGGATAGTTCATTACATGAGCACCGTCTATCAGGAAAACCCACCAGAACAGATCTATTTTCAGTTGCTCTACAACCTGTTCAATGAGTTCTTAGAAGATATCAATGAAGACGTTTTGCCTAATGATAAAACGGGCTATCGCGACAGTCTGATTTGGCAAAAACTCTTTAATTACCAGCGTGATGCGGCCACCGGTATCATCAACAAGCTGGAAACGTACAACGGTTGCATACTGGCAGACAGTGTGGGTCTGGGGAAAACCTTTACTGCATTGGCTGTCGTGAAGTACTACGAGCTGCGCAACAAGTCGGTACTGGTGCTATGTCCAAAAAAGCTGGCGGAGAACTGGACCAACTACAACAGCAACTTCACGACCAATCCATTTGTTAAAGATCGCTTCAACTTTGATGTGCTTTGTCACACCGACCTGCAGCGCACAAAAGGCGAGTCCCTGGGCATGTCGCTTAGCCGGGTGAATTGGGGCAATTATGATTTGGTGGTGATCGATGAGTCTCACAACTTCCGTAACAACCAGGCATACAAGGAAAAGGAAACTCGCTATCAGACGTTGATGAACAAGGTGATACGGTCGGGTGTTAAAACTAAAGTTCTGATGCTCTCGGCAACGCCGGTAAACAACAAATTCAGCGATCTGAAGAATCAACTGGCACTGGCGTATGAAGGGGATTCCGCCACGCTGCACAAGCAACTTGATACCCATCTGGGGATAGATGAGATATTCAAGCGAGCTCAGAAGGCGTTTAACAATTGGGCTGAACTGGAGCCGGAACAGCGCACCGCCACTGCTCTGCTGACTGCATTGGATTTTGACTTTTTCCGGCTTCTGGATAGCGTCACCATTGCCCGCTCTCGTCGACATATTCAGACCTTCTACGATACCAAGGATATCGGTCGTTTCCCTACCCGCAATAAACCCTTGTCGTTTCAGCCTCCGCTCACGCAGCATGCCGGGGTAATTGGCTTCAATGAGATTTTCGATCAGCTCTCTGGCTTGCGTCTGGCTGTGTATGCGCCGGTGAGTTACATATTGCCGAGCAGAATGGCTAAGTACGAGGCCATGTATGACACCAATGTGCATGGGGGGAAGAGTCGACTTCGTCAGGCAGACCGCGAGAAGGCTTTGCAACGCCTGATGACGATCAACCTGCTCAAACGTTTGGAAAGCTCGGTCCAAGCCTTTCGCCTGACCCTGCAAGGGCTACAGCGCCTGTTAAAGGAGGCATTAGGAAATATCGATGCCTTCAAACGCCAAGGCTCCGACAGTGGCATGGACGAGGCTCGTGTGCTTACAGGGGCTCGGGATTGGGATCTGGAAGATGAGGGAGAACTCGAAGAACTGGCCGATGCCTTTTCTACCGGTGGCAAAATCAAAATCAACTTGGCAGACATGGACATTGTGAGTTGGGAACGGCACCTGAACGATGATCTGCACATCATCGATGGCTTGTTGACCGAAATGGCCAAGGTGACACCACAACAAGATGCCAAACTTGCCCATCTTAAAAACTTGTTGCAACAAAAATGGCAAAACCCAATCAACCCTGGTAATCGCAAGGTTCTGCTTTTCACGGCGTTTGCAGATACCGCCGATTACCTTTACGAACAGTTAGCGCCTCTGTGTCAGCAACATAGGTTGCACCTTGGCAAGGTCACGGGCAGTAGCGCGGCCAAATCAACGGTTGGCAAGGGATATGACTTTCAGAGCCTACTGACGCTCTTTTCTCCTCGTTCGAAAGAGAAAGCGCATATCCTGCCTAATGAGTCAGCCGAGCTGGATCTCTTGATTGGGACAGACTGCATTTCCGAAGGTCAAAATCTGCAGGATTGCGATTACCTGGTGAATTACGACATTCACTGGAACCCGGTTCGCATTATCCAGCGTTTCGGGCGTGTCGATCGAATCGGTTCACTCAATGAGTGCATTCAATTAGTCAACTATTGGCCAGATATCAGCCTTGATGAGTACATCAACCTCAAAGAGCGGGTTGAGAATCGCATGGTGATCTCCGATCTGACTTCAACAGGGGATGATAACGTGCTGACCGCTCAGGCCAACGATGTGGCCTATCGCAAGGAGCAGCTTAAGCGCTTACAAGAGGAAGTGATCGATCTGGAGGATGTCAAAACCGGCATCTCGATCACCGATCTCGGTTTGAATGAGTTCAGAATGGATTTGCTGAACTATCTGAAAACCCACCCTGATATTACGCATCTACCCAATGGGTTACATACCGTCGTGGCTGCCGACCCCGCACGGGGTTTGATCCCTGGTGTCATCTTTGCGCTGCGTAATCGCCATGCCGGTGTGAATATTGATCAGCAAAACAGATTGCATCCCTACTACCTGATCTACATGGCGGATAATGGCGACGTGGCTATCAACCACCTGCAGGCTAAGCCTTTGCTGGATCGGATCCGCGCAGCCTGTAAGGGCAAGGAAAGTGCTGACGAAGTGGTTTGCCAGCGGTTCAATCAGTCAACGCAGGATGGCCGTAAGATGGCCCACTATTCGGTGCTGCTGGATCAGGCTATTCATGCCATGGTGGCAGTGAAAGAACAAAGTGATATCGACAGCCTATTCAGTGGGGGGCCGACAACGGCGCTCAAGAATGAGATTGCGGGGCTGGATCAGTTCGAGTTGATCAACTTCATCGTGGTACAGGGATAAGAGCAGATAGCATGACATCCCATTATCGCTTCCCGCGCCCTACCGAATTGAACCGCCGCCTCCCCAAAGAGGCGCTGTATCAAAGATTGAATCCTACGGCGGCATTGCGGCAGTTGTTTGTTACCCAGGTACAAGAGATTAACTGGTCGCACAAGCTATCATCCGACACCCTGAATATGACCGCAGGTGGTGACTATCCAGAATTGCAGGTGTTTGATATTGAACTTAAAGCGGCTGTTTGCGAATTAGATGAAGAGATCTTGCGGGCCATTGATGGGCAGATAGTGCACCCCATTTTTTTTCGTATCCATCGGCGAGTGGGTGAGCAGCACCAGATCCAGTACCAATTGGCGTATAAGGCACCCGCCGTGGTTGGCTCGGATAAGGTGAAAATTGGCGATTATTTTGCGTCAGACTGGCTACCCATGCCTGAGCCAGATGCGCTGGTGGCGTTGCCGGTGGCGCTTGATGTCACCCAGCTATATCGCATTTTGCTGCAAGGTTTGACACCGCATCCGCCCAGATCGGAAGAGCCGTTACGCGACTGGATCATACGGCTTGATGAGCTGAGCAAGCTGGATAAACGCATTAGTCGTTTGCAATCTCAACTGCAAAAAGAGAGGCAATTTAACCGCAAGGTAGAGATGAACGCTCAACTTAGAAAGCTGATAGGTGAGATGGAAGTTCTAACGCATTGATAGATAACGGAAGGTATTCAGGAGGCAGGGCTTAGATGAAGATTCAATCTGTTCGTATCAGGAACTTTCGGGCATTGAAAGATGTGTCGATTACTTTCGATTCCGTTACAACCTTCATCGGGCCAAACGGAGCGGGTAAGTCAACCGTGCTTCGTGCTCTTGACTGGTTCTTTAATGGGAAACCGGGCTCGCTCACAGAAAAAGACTGCTCATTTGGGGCTTCTGAAGAGAATATCGAAGTGCAAGTAACCTTTGCAGATCTTACTGAAAAAGACCGCGAGGCACTTGGTAAATATGCGCCTGAGGGTGTAGCTACCTTCACGGCATGGAAGTGCCGTTCACCGGATGGCGCTGAAGTCCTTTCTGCCAATGCAAAAGGCTTTCCGGCTTTCAATCCAATCAAAGCTGCAAGTAGCGCGACTACAAAGAAGGAACTGTACAAGGTTCTCCGCGCTAGTAGTCCTGAGCTTGATCTGCCTGAGGCAAAAACTGGCCCGGCAGTTGAAGAGGCCATGATAACGTGGGAAGCGGCACATACTGATCAACTTGAAGACGCTCTTGAGTCACTACAGACCAACTTTTTTGGTTTTAACAGCGGCGGGAAAATGAGTGGCCTTTTCGACTTCGTATTAGTCACTGCTGACTTACGAGCAAGTGAAGAGTCGGTAGATGGAAAATCAAGTATCATCGGGCGCATTCTTGAACGATCAGTTGATCGTACTGCAGCTGATGAGGAGATAGCGAGGATTGTCGAGGCGTCACGAGTACAGCAACAGCAGGTCTACGAAGAGAAATTTAAGGCGCAGCTTGAGGTAATCACGAAGGATCTTAACAATGTTGTCTCCTCTTATTCTCCAGGGCGGGCAGTTAAGGTTTCTCCTGCTGAGATCGAGCTTAAAGCGCCCAAGACGACGTTTGAAGTTGCCGTGTTCGATGGAGCAACCGAAACTGCGGTAGACCGGCAAGGCCACGGTTTTCAGAGAACCGTTCTGATCTCGGCCCTCCAGCTTTTGGCACAATCTGGAGCAGCATCGGCTGATGGTGTTATCTGCTTGGCGATTGAAGAGCCAGAACTCTTTCAGCACCCGATCCAGGCACAAACCTTTGCAAAGGTGCTGCGCTCATTGGCAGAGGATGCAAGCAAGCGCATTCAAGTGACCTATGCAACTCACAGCCCATATTTCCTTGAGGCCCGCCACTTTAGTCAGGTCCGGCGACTGACAAGGTCAATGGATACACCGCCTGTGGTGTCTATTCATTCTGCAACAGTGGCAGATGTAAAAGCCAAATTGCATGGGATTGTCGATGCTGATGTGGTTGATCGACGTCTTGACCATAACGTGGCCGATCAACTCTCAATAGCTCTTTTTGCAAATAGGGCTTTACTCGTTGAGGGAGCAACTGAATCATCCGTCTTTTACGGTATTGGAGACAGAACATCACCTGGTTCACTAGAAGCTGAAGGCATATCCATTGTCTCTGTTGGGTCTAAGACATCCATTCCACTTGCTCATGCAATCCTCAGTGCCATTGGTGTGCCTGTTTATGCTCTCTTTGACGCAGACGGCGGATTTGAGGCTCGCGCTCTGGCGAAAGGTAAGAAGCAAGGTGCCATCGATGAGGAACGGCGGAACCATGTTAAGGAAAACCGTAACCTATTGAAATATTTTGGCATGCATGAAGAGAACTTCCCCGTAGCGGTTGTTGCTGAGAAAGCAGCAATTTTTGATGATCACCTCGAAGCTTTCCTTACAGCCAATTGGCCCAAATGGGGCGATGCCTGTTGTGATGTTGAAGCGGTAGCAGGTATTAGTCTTGCCAAGAATCAGCTCGCATATCGAACTGCCACACTGCAGGCTCAAGGCACTGTGCCGGAGATGCTCACTCAAATTTTGCGTCAAGTGAGAGGGAACTAAGGATGCACGAGATCATTTGCCCGCACTGCCATAAGGCTTTCAAGATAGATGAAGCAGGATATGCGGATATCTTGAAGCAGGTTCGCGATAAAGAATTTGAGAAGCAGCTGGCCGAGCGACTCGAGCTGGCCGAGCAAGATAAGCGTAACGCTGTCGCACTGGCCCAAGCCAAGGTAACCAGTGAACTGGAAAAGATAGCATCGGCCAAGGATGCAGAGATTCAAGCATTGAAAGTAAGGCTTGATGCCGGAGATGTGGCACAGAAACTGGCCGTGACTGAAGCATTAAGTGCCGTAGAAAAGGAGCGTGACACGCTGTTGAGTGAGCTTGAGAAAGCCAAACTTGAGAAAGAGTCGGTGTCACAGTTGGCCGAGGCTAAGCTTCTAAACGAACTGCAAAAAACGGCCAGTTTGAAGGATGCTGAGATTCAGAGTTTGAAGGCCAAACTCGATGCGGGAGTTGTCGCGCAAACACTAGCGATCACGCAAGCAGTCAGCGTCATTGAAAAGGAACGCGATGAGTTAAAGAGTGGTCTTGAGCGGTCTGCACTGGAAAAACAGCTGGCCGAGACAGCGCTCAAAGACAAGTATGAAACGCAGCTTAAGGACCGTGACGATGCGATAGAGCGTTTGCGTGATATGAAAGCCAAACTATCGACCAAGATGGTTGGTGAAACGCTTGAACAGCATTGTGAGATCGAGTTCAACCGACTCCGGGCTACCGCATTTCCGAAGGCTTACTTTGAGAAAGACAACGATGCACGCACTGGCAGCAAGGGCGACTATATCTTCCGCGACTTGGATGAAGCCGGCACGGAAATTGTTTCGATCATGTTCGAGATGAAAAACGAGAACGATGAAACAGCGACCAAAAAGAAGAATGAAGACTTCCTGAAGGAGCTTGATAAAGACCGTAACGAAAAGGGCTGCGAATATGCGGTGTTGGTATCGCTGCTTGAACCCGACAATGAACTCTATAACGCCGGTATCGTTGACGTATTTCATCGTTACCCGAAAATGTACGTCGTTCGCCCGCAGTTTTTTATTCCGATCATCACCTTACTTCGTAACGCTGCGATGAAATCACTTCAGTATAAATCGGAGCTGGCCTTGGTGAAGTCGCAGAACATCGATATCACCAATTTTGAAAATCAGTTGGATAGTTTCAAAGATGCGTTTGGCAAAAACTATGACTTGGCTGCACGTCGGTTTAAAACGGCTATTGATGAGATTGACAAGTCGATAGACCACCTGCAAAAGACCAAAGACGCCCTGCTGGGGGCAGACCGCAACCTGCGGCTGGCCAACGATAAAGCACAAGATGTGACGATCAAGAAGTTGACGCGGGGCAACCCAACCATGGCGGCAAAGTTTGCCGAACTCAAGGCGTCCGATGCTTCTGAATCTGAATAAGACCAGCAGCATCTGCCACCCAGACAAATAGAACAACGCACAGCGCGAGAGTATTTCGCGCCAAGGAAAACATAATGGAAAAACTGAAAATGCATAGCCCCAATCTGGTGGCACAGAATATCGAACAGCTGGCGGCCCTGTTTCCTAATTGTGTGACCGAATCACGCGGCAAGGATGGCGAGCTTAAACGCGCCATCGATTTTGATCTGCTCAAACAAGAGCTCTCCGCCCATATCGTCGATGGACCGCAAGAGCGTTATCAGTTGAACTGGCCCGGCAAGCGCGAGGCGCTGCTGACCGCCAATGCACCGATTGCCAAGACGCTGCGGCCATGCCGCGAAGAGAGCGTTAATTTCGATACCACCCAGAATCTCTTTATTGAGGGCGATAATCTGGATGCGTTGAAATTGCTGCAGGAAACTTACCTTGGCAAAGTTAAAATGATCTACATCGATCCGCCATATAACACGGGAAAGGATTTTATTTACAAAGATACGTTTTCTTCTGAACAGATTGCTCATGAAGTTTCAACCGGTGATAGGGCCGAAGATGGTGTTCGCTTGGTTGCTAATCCGGAAGGGAATGGTCGTTTTCATTCTAATTGGTTGACAATGGTAACCCCGCGTATTCGACTTGCGAGAAATCTTCTTACGCAAGATGGAGCTATTTTTGTTTCCTGTGATGAAGGGGAACAACCACGCTTGCGCTTGATTATGGATGAAGTATTTGGTCGCGCAAATTTTGTTGCTGATATGGTGTGGGCTGCTGGCCGGAAAAATGATTCTAGATTAGTATCCGTTTCTCACGAATATATTATTTGTTATGCCCGTGATGTTGAATATCTAAAGGGAATGCAAATCACTTGGAGACAAAGGAAAAAAGGTCTTGACGAAATATATGCTCAGCATGAGCGTTTGAAGCGGCAACATGGAAATGACTTTAAATCGATGACGGAAGGGATGAAGGAATGGTACCGTTCTCTTCCTGATAGCCATCCATCCAAAGCTCACAAACACTACGCGCATGTAGATATTAGAGGGATCTACTTCCCAGATAACATTTCGTGGCCTGGTGGTGGCGGTCCCAAATATGAAGTTTTGCACCCTGTTACTCAGAAACCAGTGAAGGTGCCTTCTCGAGGCTGGATGACTAGTGATCCTGCCCGCATGCAAGAATGGATAAAGGACAACAGGGTTCATTTTGGTGAAGATGAAAATGCAGTACCTTGTATTAAGTCTTACCTAAAAGACAAAGAGCAGCAGACACCCTACAGTGTGTTTTATCAGGATGGGCGTGCGGCGTCAAAGCGCCTACGAACACTCATGGACGGAGATCTGTTCGATTTTCCAAAAGACGAGTTGGTACTTCAAGAAATCGTCGAAATGCTGACAGCAGAGAACGATATTATCGTTGACTTTTTTGCTGGCTCATCAACTACAGCCCATTCAGTAATGCTTCAAAATGCCACTGACGGTGGTAATCGTAAATTCATCATGGTGCAGCTAAACGAATCCATAAATGAAAAATCATCTGCTTATGACGCAGGATTTGAAACCATCGCTGAAATAAGTCGAGAGCGTATTCGTCGTGCGGCAAAAGAAATTCTGAATGGGAAATGCCATGATGACTGGGAAAAAGACATTGGCTTTCGGTCGTTTAAAATCGACTCATCCAATATGACTGATGTCCATTACAACCCGGATGCCATTATTCAAGACGATCTGTTTGCTCAGGTCGACAATATCAAGGCCGATCGCACTGAAGAAGATTTGCTGTTTCAGGTGATGCTGGATTGGGGCGTGGATCTGGTGGCACCGATCTTGCGGCAAACTATTGATGGCAAGAACGTGTTCTTTGTCGATGCCGATGCCCAGCACCAGCACGGTGCCCTGGTGGCCTGCTTTGATAAGACGGGCGGCATTGACGATGCCTTTATCCGCCAATTGGCGGCCTTTAGCCCGCTGCGCCTGGTGTTCCGCGATGCCGGGTTTGCCTCCGATGCGGTTAAAATCAACGCCGAACAGCTGCTCAAGCAGCTCAGTCCGTTGACCGAGGTTAAGGCGATTTAAGGAGCCGGTATGGGCACATCACTGGATACCCTGACGATAAAAGGGTTCAAATCAATCCAAGAGCTGAACGCCTTCAAGCTCAACAGCCTGAATGTGATTGTCGGCGCCAATGGCGCGGGCAAGAGTAACCTGATCGCGTTCTTCAAGATGCTGCGGGCGCTGATCGATGGCAATCTCAATCGCTTTGTGCGGGATAGCGGCGGGGCCGGGGCCCTGCTGTTCAATGGTCGCAAAGTGACGCCTCAGCTATTCTTCGAGACCCACTTCGGCCAGCGCGGTTATCGCTTTAGCCTGGTGCCCACTCCGGCGGACGAGTTCGCGCTGGAGGATGAAGCGCGTTTCTATGCCGGGGGCAATACCGGTTGGTGGGAGTTGGGCGACAGCAACGATGGTAAGTCCAAGCTGGTGGCCGAGGTGCTGGAAAACCGGACGGATGCGCGGTATTCCCGCCCCGTGTATGACGCCATTGCTTCATGGCAGATTTACCATTTCCATGACACCAGCTCGACCGCCGGGATGCGCAATTACGAGATAGTGCAGGATAACAAGCAGCTGCGCACCGACGCGGCCAACATAGCTCCATTTTTACTCAAGCTACGCGACACTTATCCCGCCGAGTACAAGGCGATCCTCAATGCGGTGCGGTTGGTAACGCCTTTTTTTGAGGATTTTATTCTGGATCCGCGCCAAAGCGGAGCACGCGAAGAGCTCAATATCAGCTGGCGGCAAAAAGGCTCCGACTACCCGATGCAGCCCTATCACCTCTCGGATGGCTCGATCCGGTTTATCTGTCTGGCGACGGCACTACTACAACCCAACCCGCCGTCCACCATCATCATCGATGAACCAGAGTTGGGGCTGCACCCGGCCGCCATCGCGATCCTGGCTGAGCTCATTCAGCAGGCTTCCCTGCACACCCAGGTGATTGTTGCCACCCAATCTCCGGCCCTGATCGACCAGTTTGCCATTGACGATATTGTGGTGGTGAACCGCAAGGGAGGCGCATCGACCTTTGAGCGGCTCAATGAGGACGATTATGCGCAATGGCTGGAGGAGTATTCAGTCGGTGAGCTCTGGACCAAGAATGTGATCGCCGGAGGCCCGCGCTATGAGTGATTACATCGAGGTGATTGCCATTGTCGAAGGCAAGACTGAGCAGGTATTTGTTGAGTCGGTTTTGCAGCCTTATCTGGCGCAGCAGAATATTTTTATCAGCGCGACCCAGGTGAGTAAACCGGGGCAAAAAGGCGGCGATGTTCGTTTTAGCCGTGTCAGTCGTGATATTGAGCGCCATCTCAAACAGCGGCCTGATACCTATGTCACCACGCTGGTGGATTACTATGGCGTCAAGGAGTGGCCCGGTCTGGATACCCTGCCAGCAGGCCTTGAGCCAGCCAGGATCGCAGAACACCTTAACGGCGCCGCCAGAGCCAGTGTGGTCGAACAGTGTGCGGCCCAACAAGCCGAGCGCCGTTTTATCCCCTTTATCGCCGTGCATGAATTTGAAGCCTGGCTGTTTAGCGATAGTGCCATTTTGGCCGCAGAGCTGGGCATACCTGAACCCCAGGTAGTAAGTGTGCTTGACGAGTGCGGCGAGCCAGAATCTATCAATAATGGCCGGGAAACGGCCCCCTCCAAGCGACTGGATGGCTGGTCAGGTGGCAAATTTGCCAAAACAAGCAAAGGGATTGCCATTGCCGAGCGCATTGGTATTCCACAGATGAGAGCACAATGTCCGCTCTTTAATGCGTGGATTGCGCGATTTGAAGCGCTGATGTTGGAGCCAGTATGAAACTGAAATTCAAACACCAAGCCTACCAAGCCGAGGCTGTGCAGGCGGTCGTGGACTGTTTTAAGGGGCAACTGCCCAATGATGCCGCCCGCCACTACAAGATTGATCCGGGCGCGGTGGCTGCAGGTCGTTCCGGCTCCACCACCTATGTGGAGGCAGGCTTTAAAAACGCGGAGATCCAGCTGTCCGAGCCACAACTGCTGGCCAATATCCAGGCGGTCCAAGCCCGGCAAAATCTGCCTCAGTCCTGCGCACTCAATGACTACCGAGATCGGGATGGCAAAAAATTAACCAAGTATCATCCTGGTGCCAAGCTCAACCTGGACATCGAGATGGAGACAGGCACGGGTAAGACGTACTGTTATATTCGAACCATTTTTGAGCTGAACCGTCAGTATGGCTGGAGCAAGTTCATTATTGTGGTGCCCAGCATTGCCATTCGTGAAGGTGTCTACAAGTCGCTGCAAATTACCGCAGAGCATTTCCAGCAGGATTACCAGAAACAAGCCCGCTTCTTTATCTACAACTCCAAGCAGTTGCATCAGTTGGAGAGTTTCTCCTCCGACGGCGGTATCAACATCATGGTGATCAACGTGCAGGCGTTTAATGCTCGTGGTGCCGATGCACGCCGGATCTATGAAGAGCTGGATGATTTCCAGACGCGGCGCCCCATTGATGTCATCAAGGCCAACCAGCCCATCATGATCCTCGATGAGCCGCAAAAGCTCGAAGGGGCGAAAACCCTGGAGTCGCTGACTGAATTTAATCCGCTGTTTATTCTGCGTTACTCGGCAACGCACAACTCGTTGCACAACAAGGTGCATCGCCTCGACGCGCTGGATGCCTACAACCAGAAGCTGGTGAAGAAAATCGCCGTACGAGGCATAACGACAAGGGGTTTGGCAGGGACCAATGCTTATCTCTATCTGGAAGGGATTGAAGTATCGGCCAGCAAACCGCCCGTGGCGCGCCTTGAGTTCGAGATCCGCTCTGCCAGCGGGGCCATCAAGCGTGACGTGCGCAAGGTGAACAAGGGTTATAACCTGTTTGAAAACTCGGGGGAATTGGCTCAGTACCAAGGGTTTGTTGTCTCAGATATCAATGCCAATACCGATACCATTAGCTTCACGAATGGTGTCGAGCTGGTGGCCGGTGATGCCTGTGGCGACGTCAGTGAGTCGGCGCTGCGCCGGATGCAGATCCGCGAGGCGGTCAAGGCGCATTTTGAAAAGGAGCGTCAGCTATTTGATCAGGGGATCAAGGTGCTGAGCCTGTTCTTTATCGATGAAGTGGCCAAGTACCGAGATTACTCTTCCGCTGATGAAAAGGGCGAATATGCCCGCATCTTTGAAGAAGAGTACCAGAAAGAGTGCGATGCCCATCTCGGACAGTTTGATTCCCCTTATCTGCACTATTTGCGCAGCATCCCGGCCGAGAAGACCCATAATGGTTACTTCTCTATCGACAAGAAATCCAAGCGCATGGTTGATCCGAGTGTGGGCAAGAAGGCCTCGGAAACCGATGATGTGGATGCTTACGATCTGATCCTCAAGGACAAAGAGAAGTTATTGAGCTTTAAGGAGCCAACCCGCTTTATCTTCTCTCACTCGGCATTGCGGGAAGGTTGGGATAACCCGAATGTCTTTGTGATTTGTACGCTCAAACACAGCGACAATACCACCACCCGGCGTCAGGAGGTTGGACGTGGCTTGCGTCTGGCCGTCAATCAGTTTGGTGATCGGATGGATGATCCCATTCGGGTACATGACATCAACCGCCTGACGGTGGTGGCCAGCGAGAGCTACAAGGACTTTGTATCGGCACTGGGCCTTGTTGATCAAATCCAAAGTCGGATACTCGCTCCCCAACCCGCCGGGCGGGCTTAGTTGACGGCCTGCCGAATGGGCA
>NZ_BAAGVN010000104.1:0-1238 GCF_054780855.1 Pseudaeromonas pectinilytica | reverse complement strand
TCGACAACGCCAGTCCGTTCCAGGATAAGTGCTCGGGGCGAGGTGAGCGGCTATCACCATGCCGATAGACCCACACATCAAACCGCTGTAGTTGCTGCCAGCGACCCGCGTTGTAGGCTTGCCGCATGTTGGTGTCATAGATGACCTTCGCACGCCAGGCTACTCCGGCCTTGCTTCCTTCGCCCGTGAACCCAGTCCAACCATGCTTGGCCACAATCTCTTTAAACTGGTGGCGGAAGCTGGCCAGGCTCATACCTTCCGAGATGGCTTTGTCTACGCTCTGGCGTAGGTCACAGAGCAGGTCGTCTTTCATGGCTCCGGCAACGGTAAAGGCCGCGGCATGTTGGCCTTGCCACAGAGAATCCCACGCCTCGCCCTTTACATTGACCTTATCGCGGAAGTAGTCGATCGCCTGCTGAAAATACTGGCTGCCCGATTTGGCATCCATTGGCCCCTCTGGCCCACCCATAAACGGGCCAAGGCTCTGGCGACTGCTCTTGCTGCTCGTTGGCATCAAGCGTCCCCCGGCTGANGTCGCGGAACTCCTCCAGCGATTTGACCTCGCCCAGCAGTTGCTCAACCTCAGCAGCCCACCCAGTAATGGCATCCTCTCCGGCCGCACTTAACCGGCCCGTCAGTAGATCGGCCTTGTCTTGCACCTGGCGCTCGGCGGCCAGCACAGCCCAATGCGCGGCTTTGGCTTTCAGTGCCGCCTCGCCCTGGGCGCCTGGCAGTTGCTCGGTCACCATCTGCAGCACGGCCTCATCGCCCTGGGGCTCCGGGATCTGCAACTTGTCACGCACCCAACTGGCGGGAACCTTGAGCCCCATGCTGACTAAGGAGCGCAGTGGATAAGCCAGATCGCGCATGTCTTCCGGCTCAGTGACATCAAACTCCAGGCGTGGGATCCGGCGCTGGTTCTGGTAACTGGTACCGTTGAGCACATACAGCGGATAGATCAGATCGCGGGTCAGGGTGGCGGCCAGCTGTTTGAGATCGGAATCGCGCACCTCCAACCGTACTTCGTTGTGGACGTTGCCCAGGGCATTGGTGCTGCTCTTGCCATCGGCCTGACTGGTGAGCGTACCGCCCAAGATAGCCTTGGACATGGAGCGCTCGCACCAATCCATCATCACCACAAACGGATCGGCCTGACCGTTGGCCGCGTTCTCAAAATCGATCTCCATGCCGCGAGGGATAATCCCCCCGGCGTTGTGGCCAATGCTAAGCACAGCCTG
>NZ_BAAGVN010000103.1:0-10013 GCF_054780855.1 Pseudaeromonas pectinilytica | reverse complement strand
GGAGGATCTATCAACCCCCGAAAGGGGATCAAGAGATGATCGTCACATTCGACTGTCAACGGGGGGCTGGTGAACGCTTACCCCTGTACCGCTTCGTGGTCGATGGCACCGCCTATCCGGATCCAGCCTCGCGCTGCCAGCCACTGGGCGTGCATGGCCCTTCCATGGTCACCGAGATCCAGCCAGCCCAATCCGCCGGCTGGCAAGGGGTCGCCATCGACGACGCCATCCTCTATGAACTGCATATTGGCACCTTCACCCCGGAAGGCACGCTAGCCGCCGCGGTGCACCAACTGCCCCATCTGCAGGCGCTGGGGATTACGGTGATCGAGCTGATGCCGCTGGCTGCCTTCCCCGGTAATCGCAACTGGGGCTATGACGGCACCTATCAGTTCGCCCTGCACCATGGCTATGGCGACTATGCCGAGCTACGGCTGTTCCTCGAAACGGCCCATCAGCTGGGCATGGCAGTGATCCTGGATGTGGTCTACAACCACTTCGGCCCGGAAGGCAACTACAGCGGTGTCTTCGCCCCCTACACCAAACGAGCCAACACCCCCTGGGGTGCCGCCATCAACTTTGATGGCCGCCACAACGCCGGCATCCGCGACTTCTATCTGGCCAATACCCGCTACTGGCTGCAGGAAGTCGGCTTCGACGGCTTCCGCATGGATGCCGTGTCATTGATTTTCGATGCCTCGCTGCAGCATATACTGCGTGAGATCACCGATCTGGCCCGCACTATCGGCGCCGAGCAAGGGCGCGAGATCCTGATGATCGCCGAGCATCTGAACAACGACGTCAAGGTCACAGCGGCCGAGGGCTACGGTTATCACAGCCAGTGGAACGATGACCTCAACCATGCCCTGTTCGCCTACCTGACCGGTGAGACCGGACGCCACTACTCCAACTTTGGCAGCTTCGATGACATCGTCAAAGCGCTGCGCGATAGCTTCGTGCTGGATGGCACCCGCCAACACCACTTCTATCAACGCCTGTGGGGCACCGATGGCCGCCAGACCGCCGCCACCGAGCATGTGGTGCATATCCAGAATCACGATCAGGTCGGCAACCGGCTGCACGGTGACCGCTTGATTGCCAGCTATGGCCGCGACAAGGCGCTGCTGGCCATCACCGCCATCATGGCCAGCCCCTATGTGCCCATGCTGTTTATGGGCGAAGAGTATGGCGAGACGGCCCCCTTCCTGTTCTTCGAGGACTTTGGCGACCAATCCTTGATCCAGGCCGTGCGTCACGGTCGCACCCAGGAGTTTGCCTTTGGCGGTGCCGAGCCACGGGATGCCCACGACGAAGCGGCGTTCCTCGACTCCAAGCTGCAGTGGCCACGGCTGGCCAGCGACGAGGGGCAGAATATCTTCCGTTACTATCAGGCGCTGATCGCCCTGAAACGTGCCGGTAAACTCGGCCCACGGGACAAGGCCAGCATCGAGATTGCCAGCGACGCGGCCACCGGCGTCATCTGCCTGCGCACCGAGGAGAGCCTGACGCTGCTGAACCTGTCGGCCGAGCATCAACAAGCACTGCCCAGCGGCGCCTGGGCCCTGTGCCTGAGCACCGATGAACCAGGTACCGCCGGCGAGTTGCCCCCCTACAGCGCCCATGTCTATCTACGCATCGCCGAATAACCATCCCACCTTGCCCCTCGGGGCAGCAACAAAACGGGCCAGCATCTGCTGGCCCGTTAGCTTGATAAGGGAGAACGCGGTGTGCACCAACTAGGCTTCTGATAAGTTGTCGGCAACCCAGGAGTGACACAGCAAGGTGACCATGAACTCGGATATTCGCTGGATACAGCGCTTTGATAATTACGCGCGCGCCCTGAAAACACTGCGCAATGCAGCCGAGCTGGCGGCGCAACGGCCACTCTCGGAGCTTGAGATGCAGGGCCTGATCCAAGTCTTCGAGTTCACCCATGAACTGGCCTGGAATCTGTTGAAAGATTTCCTCGAAGCTCAGGGCATTGCAGACTTGATTGGCTCGCGCGATGCGATCCGTAGCGCATTCAAAAATGGCCTGCTGGCGGATGGAGAGACCTGGATGGAGATGATTAAGGCGCGCAATCTCAGCTCCCACACCTATCAGCAGGATCTGGCCCAACGTATCGCCAGCGACATTCTGACCCGCTTCTATCCAGCCTTCGTGGCACTGGAGCAGACGATGCAAAACATGCTGGATCGGGAGCAGGCGTGATGCGCTTTGGTCTACCGGATTCGGCTATCGAGCAGATCTGTGCCGTCTTTGCCGCTCACCCCGAGATCGAGCAGGCGGTGCTTTACGGCTCCCGCGCCAAAGGCAACTTCAAGCCGGGCTCCGATATCGATCTCACCCTGTTCGGTTCCGATCTGAGCCATGAATTACTGCTGGATCTGTTGGTGGAGCTGGACGATTTGCTGTTGCCCTGGATGATCGATCTCTCGCTGTTTGCCAGCCTGAATCATCCGGCGCTGCAGGAGCATATAACCCGGGTCGGGGTGCTCTTTTACCAGCGCCAAGAATAAAACGGGCCAGCATCTGCTGGCCTCATGCCTGTCATGATAAGTTCGGGAGAGACAACCTCTCTCGCCAACTGACATGAGCATCTGCTGGCCCGTGTTGTTCTGACGGCGATTACGCCAGTGAATCGATCACCCGGCTGAGGATGGCGGCACCCTCGTCGAGGATTTCCATTTCTATGGTCAGCGGCGGCAGGAAGCGGATGACGTTGCCACGGGTGCCACAGGAGAGCAGCAGCAGACCCTGCTCGGCGGCCGCGGCGCAGATGGCCTTGGTCAGCGCCGCATTGGGCTGGTTGATATCGCCGTTCTCCACCAGCTCCAGGGCAATCATGGCGCCGAGGTGGCGGATATCGCCCACCAGCGCCGGATGCTTGGCCTGGATCGCCTGCAGATGCTGAACCAGGCGCTCGCCGATGGCTTCGGCGCGTTGGCACAGTTGCTCCTCCTGGATGGCCTCGAGCACAGCCACACCGGCGGTACAGCCCAGCGGCGAACCGGCGTAGGTGCCGCCGAGTCCACCCGGTTGCGGGTGATCCATGATCTCGGCCTTACCAGCCACCGCCGCAATCGGATAACCGCCCCCCAGCCCCTTGGCCATGGTCACCAGATCCGCCTCGATACCGGCATATTCATGAGCGAACATGCGCCCGGTACGGGCAAAGCCGGTCTGGATTTCATCACAGATCAGCAGTATCCCCTTCTCGTCGCACAGGGCCCGCAAGGTCTTGAGAAAGCTGACCGGTGCCGGGTAGAAACCACCCTCGCCCTGCACGCATTCGATGATGATGGCGGCCACCCGCTCCGGATCTATATCGCACTTGAACAGCTGGTTCAGCGCTTCCAGGCTCTGGGATTCGCTGATGCCGAGCAAGGCATTCGGATATGGAATGCGGTACAGCTCCGCCGGGAAGGGACCGAAACCGGCCTTGTAGGGTTGCACCTTGCCGGTCAGCCCCATGGTCAGCAGGGTACGGCCATGAAAGGAGCCGTTGAAGGAGATAACGCCCGAGCGACCGGTATAGGAGCGGGCAATCTTGACTGCATTTTCCACCGCCTCGCCGCCCGTGGTGACGAAGATGGTTTTCTTCGGTGTCGGCCCCGGCAGGGCGGCATTGATGCCTTCGGCCAGCGTCACCGCGGACTCATAGGGGGTGACCATCAGGCAGGTGTGGCTGAAGTTCTCGACCTGGGCCTTGACTGCGGCGGTGATCTTGGGATGACAGTGGCCGGTATTGACCACGGCGATGCCGCTGCCGAAATCGATGTAGCGCTTGCCTTCCACATCCCACAGCTCGGCATTTTTGGCCCGCTGCACATAAACGGTGAACGAGTTGCCTTCCCCGCGGGCGATGGCCTTCTGTTTGCGTTGCTGCAATTCGCTGTTGCTCATATCCACTCCTTGATATTCCAGTCTCCGGGTCCGGGCAATCAGCCGAGGCCACCGAGGCAGAGGTATTTGATTTCAGTAAATTCTTCGAGTCCATACTTGGAGCCTTCACGGCCCACCCCGGACTCCTTGACGCCACCAAAGGGAGCCACCTCGGAGGAGATGCCGCCTTCATTGATGCCGACCATGCCATATTCCAGACGCTCGGCGACCCGCCAGATGCGGCTCATGTTCTGACTGTAAAAGTAGGCGGCCAGACCAAACGGCGTGTCATTGGCCAGGGCAATGGCCTCGGCTTCGCTCTCAAACCGCATCACGGCGGCCACCGGGCCGAAGATCTCGTGGTCGAAAATCGCCATCTCGCGCTGGATATTCGCCAGCACGGTCGGTTGGAAGAACAGCTCGCCGGCGCTGTGGCGCTCGCCACCGGCCAGCAGGGTCGCGCCCTTGGCGAGGGCATCGGCCACCAGCGTCTCGACCTTGGCCACCGCCTTGTCATTGATCAGCGGGCCTATGGTCGCGCCCGCTTCGGTGCCCGGTGCGACGTTGAGGCCAGCCACCGCCGCCACCAGTCGCTCGACGACTGTCTCATAGATGCCGGCTTGCACCAGAATGCGGTTGGCGCAGATGCAGGTCTGACCAGCATTGCGGAATTTGGCCAGCATCAACCCCTTGAGGGCCATATCCAGATCGGCATCGTCGAAGATGATGAAGGGGGCATTGCCGCCCAGCTCCAGACCCATCTTCTTCACCGTATTGGCACTCTGGGCCATCAGACGCTTGCCCACCGGCGTTGAACCCGTGAAGGTGAGCTTGCGCACCCGCGGATCGCCACAGAACAGATCCCCGATGGCCGCCGCGTTCTGGCCGGTCACCATCTGGAATACGTCGTCCGGGATCCCGGCCTGACGCGCCAGGGTCACCAGCGCCAACGCCGAGAGCGGTGTTTCATCTGATGGTTTGACGACGATGCAACAACCGGCCCCCAGCGCCGGTGCCACCTTGCGGGTGATCATGGCGTTCGGGAAGTTCCACGGCGTGATCGCCGCGACCACGCCGATCCCCTGCTTGATCGTCAGCAGGCGGCGATCGCCGCTGGCGGCGGGGATAATATCGCCATAAAGGCGTTTCGTTTCTTCGGCAAACCATTCAACATAGGAGGCGCCATACGCCACTTCACCGCGGGCCTCGGCCAGCGGTTTGCCCTGCTCCAGGGTCATCAGCAGCGCCAGGGCGTCCTGGTGCTCCAGGATCAGCTCGAACCAGCGCCGCAGCAGGGCCGCGCGCTCTTTGGCACTCTTCGCCTGCCAGGCCGGCAGGGCGGCATGCGCCCGGGCAATGGCGGCTTCCGCCTCGGGGCCACCCTGATCGGCCACGGTCGCCAGCAAGGAGCCATCGGCCGGATTGGTGACGGGAAAACTGAGGCCGGTCGTGGCGCGCCAGGCGCCATCCTGCCAGTGGCAGAAGGGTTGCAGCAGCGGCGCTATGGATGCATGAAACATAACAAGACTCCACTCGAAAACGGGGCCATCGGGTATGGCATTACGGTTATTATTGGCCCGCTTGAATCGGGCATAAATCAGAACCCATCAATGTTTGGTTTGAGGAAGTAACAACAATGGCGCAGGTCTCGCTAAATGAATTGGGGCAAGTGGGCGACTACGAGATCCGTCTGTTGAAGGTCTTCAAGACGGTGGTGGAGTGCGGCGGCTTCTCGGCCGCTGAAACCGTGCTGAACATCAGCCGCTCCACCATCAGTGTGCATATGGCCAATCTGGAGCAGCGGCTCAAGCTCAAGCTCTGCAGTCGCGGCCGCGCCGGCTTCGCCCTCACCGAAGAGGGCGCCATCATCTATGAATCGGTGCGGCGCCTCTTCTCCCAGCTGGAAGACTTCCGCTCCACGGTCAACGCCCTGCATGTGCAGATCTCCGGCGAACTCAAGCTGGTCGCCAGCGACACCATCAGTCTCGACGAGCGCTGCCGCTTCCCCGAGGTGCTGGCCGAGTTCTGCCAGCAGGCCCCGGATGTATTCGTGCAGTTCGAGACTGCGCCGATGAGCGATATCGAGCGCATGATTTTGAATGGCGAGGTGGATGTGGGTTTTATTCCCTACCACCGCCAGCTGGACGGTCTGATCTATCAGCCGCTGTATGAAGAGACCTGCTACCTCTACTGCTGCGATCGCCATCCGTTGTTTGGCGAGCAGGATGAGGAGCGGTTGCGCGAGCGGCTGCAGAATTGCCGCTCGGTGCAGGCCGGGATCCAGAGTAACCCCGAGGTGGCGATGCAGATGGTGGGCCTCGCCAAGACGGCGACCGCCTATTACTACGAGACCCGGGCGGTGATGATCCTCTCCGGCGCCTATGTGGGGTATCTGCCGGAACATTACGCCGAGAAGTGGGTGCAGGAGGGCAAGATGCGCAAGCTGCTGCCAGCGGAGCGCTGCTACAAGCTGGGACTGGCGGCCATCACCCACCAGTTCGGACGCCTCAACAAGCCCCGCGACTTCTTTATGCGGCTGTTGCAGAAACAGATGGAACGCAACCGGCTGGGATAAGCGTTACTTGGAAGGAATGCGGTTCCCTCGAAAAGGCACTGTCCAGATGATGTGTTGCATCGACAAATTCTGGCATGAGCGTGGAGTCTGGACGATCGCAGACCCGTCGTGAATACATCCCTGTAGACTCGATGGTGGCATCCCTGCCACCAACGGTCTGCTCTTCGCCCAAACTCCACGCCGTTTGATTCACAACCCACAATAGGGACTCGAGAGGCTTATCCCTGATGCCTACGGTCGGCTCTCAAGTTATCCCCGACGCCACTTCCTCGAGTCGTTTATAGAGTAGAACCGACAGGATAGGCTTATGCCGTCTGGGCCTTCATCTTCTCGGCACGACCGCGCAGCCACTCCAGAGTCAGCAACATCACCACAGAGGTCAGGATCAGCAGAGTCGCGGCGGCGGCTATGGTCGGGCTGATATTCTCGCGAATACCGCTGAACATTACCCGTGGCAGGGTCGCTTGATCCGGTCCGGCCAGATAGAGGGTCACCACCACCTCGTCAAAACTGGTGGCAAAAGCAAACAGGGCGCCGGAGATCATGCCCGGCGCAATCAGCGGCAGAGTGACGCGGAAGAAGGTCAGTACCGGCGAAGCGCCGAGGCTGGCGGCGGCACGGCTCAGGTTCTGGTTATAGCCCTGCAAGGTAGCCGTCACCGTGATGATGACAAAGGGGATGCCGAGCGCGGCATGCACCAGGATCAGCGCGAGATAACTGTTCGCTAGGCCGATGGGCGCAAAGAACAGGTAGGAGGAAACCCCGACGATCACCACAGGCACCACCATAGGCGAAATCAGCAGGCTGGTCAGCAATCCCTTGCCGCGGAAATTGGCGCGGGTCAGACCAATCGAGGCCAGGGTGCCGAAGAACATGGCGACCAGGGTCGCGGCCGGCGAGACGATCAGGCTGTTGGTCAGCGCGCGCGTCCATTCCGGCGAGGTGAAGAAGATCTCGTACCAGCGCATGGAGAAGCCCTGCAGCGGGTAGACCAGAAAGGCACCACTGTTGAACGACAGAGGTATGATGACCAGCACCGGCAGCATCAAAAACAGCAGGATCAGACCGCAGAGCACACGGTGACTCCAGTACCAGCTACGGTCGATCAGCGAAGCATAGGGTTGCAACATAACAGCTCCTTGATTAGCCCAGTTTCAGACGGTCAGCGCCGACCAGCCAGTTGTAGACGATATACAGCAACAGGGTCGCCAGCAGCAGCAAGCCGCCCAGCGCCGTCGCCATCCCCCAGTTGATGGTGGAGTTGGTATAGAAGGCGACGAAGTAACTCACCATCTGATCATTCGGGCTGCCCAGCAGCGCCGGTGTGATGTAGTAGCCGATGGAGAGAATGAACACCAGCAGGCAACCGGCGCCGACACCGGCGTAGGTTTGGGGAAAATAGACCCGCCAGAAGCTGGCAATCGGCGAACAGCCCAGCGAGATCGCCGCCCGCTGGTAGGAGTTGGGAATACTCTTCATCACGCTGTAGAGCGGCAGCACCATAAACGGCAGCATGATATGCACCATGGCGACATAGACACCGAAGCGGTTGAACACCAGCTGCAGCGGCGTGTCGATGATGCCGAGGGTCATCAGGAACTGGTTCACCAGGCCATTGGACTGCAAGAGCACGATCCAGGCGGCAATCCGCACCAGCACCGAGGTCCAAAACGGCAGCAACACCAGGATCATCAACAAGTTGGCGGTGCGCGCCGGTAAGGTGGCCAGCAGGTAAGCCAATGGATAGGCCAGCAGCAGACAGCACAGGGTAATCACCAGCCCCATCCAGAAGGTACGGGCAAACACATTCTGGTAGATGGCCTGATCCTCGCTCACCTTGACGATTTGCCTGGCTTGATCGCGCTGCAAGTCGAGGGAAGAGAGCAGATAGGCATCGGTATAGGGGCTGCGATTGCGCTCTATGGCTTGCCAGTACGGCAGTTCGCCCCAACGCGGGTCCAGCTCCAGCATCGCCTCCCGGTAGGAGTCCGGTGCTGGGTCAAAGGGTAGACCATCGGCGGTATTATTCAGCAGGCTGCGATAGCCGGAGATCTCGCTATTGAGCCGTTTGCCCAGACTGCCGAGCTGATCCGCCTCATTGGCGCGCTCAATCTCGGTGGCCAGAGCGCGGAAGCTACTCTCCTCCGGCAAGGCTTGGCCATTCCAGTGCGCCAGCTCGGCACTGGTCTGCGGCAGCAGGGCGGCCACATCCGGGTTCTCGATGCTTTTTTTGAGCATCAAGGCCATCGGCAGCAGGAAGATCAACAATAAAAACAGCACCAGGGGCGCAATCAGGGCCAATGACTTGAGGCGATTGATCCGCTCGGCCCGGTGCAACCTTTGCTGCAGGCTGGTGGTATCAAGCTGGGGCGAGAGCCCGCTTCCGGTCTCGGGTGCTGTAGTCGCAGTCATACTCATCATCCTGATGTCGAAAATAAAAACGGCCAGGAGCAGTAGGCACTCCTGGCCTCAGGCTTACTTGGCCGCCCAGGCGTTGAAGCGACGCTCCAGCTCTTCACCGTGATCCAGCCAGAAGGCCGGATCTATAGCCGCCGCCTGCTTCATGTTCTCGGCAGAAGATGGCAACACGGCCGCCAGTTCGGGGCTGATCAGCGCACTGGCACTCTTGCGGGTCGGGCCATAGGGGATCAGCTTGGAGTATTCCACCTGACGCTCCGGCAACAGGGTCGAGGCGATGAACTGCATGGCTTCGGCCTTGTTCGGAGTCCCCTTGGGCACAACCCAGTACTCCATCTCGTAGAGACCACCGTCCCAGACAATTTCCAGATTGGTATTGCCTTCATTGCGGGCATTGGTGATACGGCCGTTGTAGGCTGAGCTCATCACCACATCGCCATCTTGTTGATGATCCGGCGTCGCTCATCATGGTCGGGGAGTGTTAGTATCATTTCGGGCTCGGCTCGTTTGTCGTTTGATTGGTTTGGCGATTAATCAGATCGCACAAACGACGCCGAGTTCCCTTCTTTCCCGGATAAGTGATCTACATTTCGGAACGGTTATTTAGGCCAATGAAGCACACTATAAAGGGGATTAGTTAGGTGTATAAATGGCAGCGTTTTAATGTTCACATTGAAGAACATTAAACAATGAGCGGGTTATTTAGCTTGTACAGAGACGACAAAGATGGGAGATTAGAAGGTTTTTCGCTTGCGCAGTGACAGTATATTCATCACTGGACTGATTATATCTCATTAATTTCCCAATGGTGTAGCCCCATTTTGGAAAATTTGTTTAAAGTTGGTGCATTGCTAATTTTTAACGGCGGAATATATATTATTCCTTTGCCAATAAGCTGCCAATAATATTCTAAAAAAGAGTCATACGAACACATAATAACCTCAGCCATCCCCTCATATGAGCGAGGCGTGGCGCGGCTTCTGAGGTATGATCGCCATCCTTGACCAGCTAATACCCAACAGACTATCCCCATGTTTAACCACGAACTAATACTCAACCACATCGACGATATATTTGGACAGGACATGCATGCCAAGCGTGTTCTTTCCCTCGCCAATGCTACCCTCGGGGTTAT
>NZ_BAAGVN010000102.1:0-2653 GCF_054780855.1 Pseudaeromonas pectinilytica | reverse complement strand
GCGATGCGTTCATCACCCACCAGGGCAAAGCACTGGATACTGTTCATGATGTGATATGGCGCCTCTGCAGGGTCAATGGGTGGATCGAGTTGGCCGATTTGACCGTCGGAGTCATCGCCCCAGCTTGGGTATCCGCCGTGGGAATACCAGGCTCCGGCGCCCCATCGGCCACGGCCTACGCCGTCACGCTCGGACAACTGGCCCAGTAGGGCAGTGTGCGGTGCGCTGTTGCGCGGGTAGATAGAGCGTGGGGTGATGTCGTGGTTAAAGCTGAAATCGACTGCGCTGGCCGCCGGTGCTGCATAGCCATCGACAAACGATATGGACTGCCCGATGACCGGCAGCATGTGCAGCGGTGGTGTCAGGTCATAGCGCGGGTCGAACGGCCGACCACGCAAGTTCACCGACCAGCTGATATCCGCACCTCGGCGATCACGGGCAGACAGAATCTGCAGGTGCTGGGCGCCGGTGGCCGCAGGGAGCGGAATTCCGGCCGACCATTGCGCAGCAAGCCTGGCATCAAGCTGCCGGGCCGCCGACCAGCCAACCAATACAGGTGACAGGGAGATGACGGTGGCAAACTGCAGTTGCTCGCCCTGCCGTAGATCGGCACAGTGAGCCGCACCCCATCCCATAGTTCCATCCGTGTATTGCGGCGATGCCAGTTGCAATCGCTCACCACGCCGCGCATCGCAGATGGCCATGCCGGTCATATGCTGGCTGCCAACCGCATCCAGTTCGCCCGCAGGTACCCACGCAGCCATTGCTCGGCGGCGCAGGCGAGGTGCCCCTGGTGGGATCAATGGCCCATCCATCAGCATCACGCCGGTTAACCCGGGCAGCAAATGCGGCCGTGCAGGGCGGCGAATGACGCTGAAATCAACGGCGCTGGCCGGAGGTACCGAATACGCCATCAGTGCTCCTCAACAATTGGCTGAATCAACCCATGCGCCTGGGCCGAGATATATTGCCGCGCTTTGAATGTGGCGGTGCCGATGATGGCGGTCACGCCCTCGCCTGCCCACCAAGTCGGCTCATTCGTTGGGCCGGTACCGCCGGAGACGCACTCATACTGCCAGCCATTCCAGGCCCGTGGGTAAATCACGGAGCCCTGCTGGTAGAGGGTATCAGGCGCCCACTCTGACCCGAGGTCATCCAGCAGCATGGCCAGCACCGGGCCTGTGTAGGCGCTCCAACTGATATCGTATGCGCCGGTACTTGCTGACGATGCAGCAGCGGCTAGAACGGCAGCGCCTTCTGTTTGGGCTGACACCACCACAACATCCCGCTGGGCTGGGTTGCCATCGATGCGCACGGTACCGAGGATGCGACCAATAAAGACTTTCTCGATCCAGTCCGGCACATCGCTGTTGGCGGTATTCCATGGAATGGCCACATACGGAACATCACTGACATCGCTATTACAATTCAGTGCTAATTCAGGCGTCAGATAGGGAGCACTCATACCGGCAACCCTGTGAGCAAATTAACTAACACTGGAACAGCAATAAACGTTTCAGGTTTATAAACTGGCTGCGCGGTGAAAATTGCCGCTCCACTGGTCAACGTTCCCATTGTCGGCCAACTCGTTGGTTCAGTAGCAGAACTTGTTCCAGCTTTGGTGCATTCGTAGGCGTAGCCGTTCGGCGTGGCCGGGTGGATGCGCTCCCCCAGTGCATAGACCTTGCTAGCCACAAACAGCTTGCCGTAGTCGTCCCGATGCACCACCGCCACATGGTCGGTATACCAACCGCAGTTAAGCAGGTAGCTGCCATTATCGGCAGCGCTGGTGGTTTTGCCGAACTGGTGCATATCGATCGGGCTATGCACGCTGACCAAGCGGGCCTTGACTACCCCGCCCACCTTGGTGGTGCCTTTTACCGCATAGGCCTGGGTCGCATCGGTGGTGTCTTGGATTGCAAGCCGAGGGTAACTGCCGCCATCTACTATCCAGCTGGTGTGTGGCAAGGCAGTGTAAAGACTCGTATTGTATGGATCACTGAGGCCATAGACACTGGTGGCACCATTGAAAGTCGTGTTTACCGCATTAAAACAATCCGTTCTGGTTCCAGTGGCCGTAGCTAGGTGGTTACTGAAATTAATCCTGGTCAGGTTACAAAACACTCTGGTCAGGTTAGGCCCAACTGATGGTGACACGCACAGAATAAAACTGGTTAAGACATAGCTGCTTGAACCTATGTCACCGGTAACTTCTACATCTTCCAGTTTCCATTGATTTCCGCTGGTTTGCCGTAGGATCCCGTTAGCTGTGCTAGATGCCGTGTATACTGGGTTTTTTATTCTCAGGCGACGGATAATCGCCTCACTACTTGCTGCAGCCTCTACGCCCCAAAATGAGCTTGCGGTGCTACGAAAGCCTTTAACCTCAAATCCATTTCCATCCAGATTTGCCGACCAATAGCGGTTGAAATTTACTGTTGACCCTGACGCATCAATGTCTGCAGCCAGCACGGCATAGTAAATGGTTGCCGCTGGTGCTGTTTGGGAGGCGTGATTGGCAACGAAATATTCCCAGGCTGCCAAATTGTGGATCACAAACGGATCTGATAGGGTGCCACCACCCTGTAAATAGCTCATCTATCACCCCATAATCGGTTCAATTACCATTGGTCGGCGGTCTAGTCTCGCCGGA
>NZ_BAAGVN010000101.1:0-6072 GCF_054780855.1 Pseudaeromonas pectinilytica | reverse complement strand
ATTACAGGAGAATTTCATGACCCACCGCAAACACAGCCACGCATTTGGAACTATCACCCTGACCGTTACGGCCTGCCTGCTTCTATGGGGTTTTCAGTTGCCAGCTTGGGCTGGTGACGCTACCCAGCAGCCTGCGCCTCACGCGCCCACCATGCAGGTTTTGCTGCACATGCGTTAAGCACATTGACGATCATCATCAGGATTTCAGGATCGCCGTCATGGGCCACCTGAACGAGCATCGCACCAGCACGGCGGATTTCATCTGAGAGTTGCTGTAGTTCATCAGGTGTCGGCATTGTCGTCATCCTCAAGCGCGGCTTGAACCGTGGCAATCCTTGCCGCTCGACGACGAGCTAGCTCTTCACGCGCCCACTCGCCATCACGTTGCATTTCATCACGCAAAGCATCCAGCTCTGCCGGGGTCAGCAGCCTCACATCACCCGACGCATATCCTTGACTCATTTGCCACCCGAACCGCGATCAGACCTCTGCTGGACAGCAGCAAGTAGAGTGGCATTCTGAGCCTGTACAGCCTCCAACTGACCCGCCAGCTTTGCAGCATATTCACGGGCTTCTGACGCATCATGCCGAGCCTCTTTTGCCTGCCCCAGCAGCTCGGTAATCCGCGCTGCATCCTGCTCCATCCGCGCCCGGTAATCGGCGTGTGCCTGAGCATCAGCAGCGGCTTTGGCCTTTTGCTCGGCCAACTCACCTCGCAGCGCCTCGATCTTCACGCCTGCGTCGCGACGGGCAGCATCCAGCTCCGAGCGCACGGCTTCGTGGGCATCAGCAGTGGCCCGTGCAGCTTGCTCAGTGGCAACCAGACGCTCACGCAACTGGGCCAGCTCGACAGCCTGCGCCTGCCCATGAGACTGAGCCTCACTGAGCCGCCTTTCCAGCGATTCAACTTCCGCCTGCGACTCGTCCAACCGTGTCTCCAGCTCGTCAACCGTCTGTGCGGCATCGACCAGCTCCCGCTCCGCCTGCTCACGCTGCTCACCAGCAGTGCGCAACACTTCGGCGACCCGGCGCTCAGCAGCCTTGACCGCCTTGTCGTTCAGCTCGACGGCCAGCGTCGCAAGTCGCTCTGTCAGCGACTTGGTGACAGCAGCGACCTCCTCAGCCACCTCGACCGGCAGCTCCGCCACAGGCTCAGCCTCCGTCGTGTTCTTCGCAGCCAAATGCTCGTCCCACACTTGCTTGAGGCGATTGGGGTTGCCGCCACCGACCTTCTGGCGCAGGGCAAAGCCGGTCACATTGCGACCAGCGGCCACAAGGGCTTCACCAGCCGCGACGATCTCTTCCGGGGAAAACTCAGCAGGGCGCATAACCGATCCTCCATCACATGAGGACCTCATTATAACACAACAAACGAAGAAACGAACAAACAAATAAACTAACAAACTAAAAAGGTCGCCTGTCCTCCCGGATGTCGAGCACGAGCTGCCGCCTCGCCTGCGGCGCGTTGGCTGGCCAGCCGCCGACGCCGGAAAGACTGCGCTATTCCGTCGCCGTCGCCCGGCTCCGCAGAGGGCATTGGTGAAGATGCGGCCAGACCGCTTCGCGCTGGCAGACCTCGGCCAGCAGGACAGGCTCGACGAGATCGTCACCGATGCAGCACGCGGCCTCGAAGACACGTTCGACGTGAACGAACGCTCGAACACGAGCACAGGGAAATCGACGGATGGTGACTTGCATGACTTGGCCCTCCGATGGGCAAGTGAAAACACATCACCATCTTGGCGTCACGACACCACCGGCAGGAAGCAGCAAGCTGCTTTTCAAGTAGCTCCGGTCATTTTTTAAATGACGAGTAGCCGTAAGGAGGGCGGTGGGTAGGTTCAAGGGCGTAGCCCGCCGAGCCTGCCCACGCGGCCAGTCCGGCAAGATCGGACGCAGGAAGCCCGAAACCGGCAAGGTTTCGCGGTCGCCAAAGGCTTGAAATCAACCACTCAAACGCTGGAAACACGCGAGGACGACAACCGCTTTACCGCCGCAACGAAGTCGAGCCGCAGGAGGTGCATAGCCAAATAATCGCACCGCCACCACCTTTGTCTGCACGGGTATCGAAAAACCTGGCCACCAACTGCAACATGCAACCGGAGAGTGGCCGCATCCTTCACCGGCTGAAAATCCTGATCGCGCTTCCAATGCAACCCGAGGGCATCAAGAGCTTTTGTCACAACCATCGACCGAAGCGACTCCAGCAGCTCAGGGCTAAATGATCTCTTTGCCATCACCCCCGAAATGCTAGGGCTACTCAAAAGCGAAAGCCCCCCGGACTGCACTACGAAGAATCGACAGGCTCCAAATCGAACCCCTTGGCGATCAAATCAACCACAGAGGCACGGGGGGCAGATACCTGATGTACACCATGCTTAACATCCGATCTGGGTGCTGCGACCACCTCCAATACGGCGACAACTGCTGGTTTGAGCACTTCGGTCAGGACATGCTTGTAGGCCGCGACGGTCTGTCGAGAGAGGCCCGCCAGACGCGCAATAGCGGCTTGAGTGAGGGTTTCGCCCTTCTGCTGGAGCTGGCGGCAGGCAGCCCGAATCTTGGACTCTGTGGCCTTCTGCCTGACCTCGTGCGTGCGTGCGGCTGCAAGTCGCTGCCGCTCAACCAGCGGCAAGTCCTTATCGAGCTGCATCACGCCTCGATGGCAGCGGCTATCACCCCGGTAACGATCCCATGTCCAGCGGGCGACCGATTTCACCGTGGCACGCAGCGAGGACAGGGGCAGGTCGCCGGAGAAGCCGAGCTTATGGAAACTGTTGCGGTTATGTGCGTAGGCTTCCAGCAAGCGGGTGAAGGTCGAGAATGACCCCTTTTCGCGCTCGCGGTTGACGATGGAATAGGCGTAGTAGCGCAGGTGCTCGAACAAGATGCAGTGCCGCGAATGGCTGACCTCATCGAGCTGCGGCCCTTTACCCCACGGCGAGGACACGGCCAGCTCCACATAGTCGGCCAGCTCGCCCAGCTCATAGATGTGGCTGTGTATCTCCCATGTCAGCCACCACGGATGGCCGGGAGTTTTGGCGACCGGCCCGCTGTGGAAGTCTGTGTCAGCGTCCAGACGGGCGGCGAACGCCTCGTAGATCGCCTTCATGTAGGCGATGGGTTTTGAGCGGGCGCTTTCTGTCGTGCAAACGGGGGGGATGGCGTAGTACAGGTGGCTATGGCCACTCTTGCGGTTGCGCACGATCAGGTTGGGGGCTGGCAAGCCCGCATCCTCCCAGATGAGCGCGTTTGAGTGATCGAGGTCGAAGATCAGCCAGCTCACCATGCCCGGTCGATTGACCTGCATGTATGGATAGCGAATCGCGTACTCACGAGGACGGATGCGCGTAGCGGTCTTATCGTCGGAGCACCGGGGCAGGTAAGGAGCTTCAAGCAGCACGCGATTCAGGGCGGTGCCGCCCTGAAAAAACCGCTGTGTCGGTGCTTCGTCGCGTGCTGCGACGGTGGATTGTCGAGCCATACCCCTCCGCTGCCCGCGCAAAAACGCGGGCAAAAACTTGCCTACCGGGGGGTTGGGACGTAGAATGAGGGCCTGTGATGGTTCCCTCGGGTGAGACACCGACCGCCAAGTCGATTGCCCCTCCGGCTTTGTTTCTCTACGTCTCAACGCCCCCCGAAACTTTGCACAAAGCCCCGCGCCAACGGGGCTTTTGCTTTTTCGGTGCCTTGTCTCTGGTGCTACTCGATAGCTCTAACTCCTCAAACGCCCAGCTTGCCTTGAGCACTGCGCCCAAATCCACGCCGAGCTGATGCCTTCTTGCCGCGAGAAACGAACCCTCTCGCATCCAGCTTGAACTCATTGATACCGCAGTCCTGCATTGCGGAAACCAAACCATCAATACTGGTGAAATAACGAGGCTCAGTCCCCCTCGCCGTACCCAGAATCCGCTCACCATCACCGACGAGCGCAACCCCAACCAGTAAGCCTTGGCCGTCATCATCGAGTCGGATCACCGCACCTGTAACAGCACCGGTATCGACCAACTCGCGCAATGTCATTGGGCTAACGACGCCCTTTGGTTCTCTCATGGCCATCTTTATACCGCCTCCACGCCATACGTGCAAGTTATTCCATCGAGTATGGACTAGAGTCCATGTTCTCTGCCAGATAAGGAATTAGATAGCTAGCTAGCTTGATAGCTAGCTATCTTTCACTCAATACCGAAATGCTGTTTGAGCAACCGCTCAACGATCTCGGTTTCCGTCACTCGATGGCCCGGTACTGACTCTGCATTTGCGGCGTCCTTGAGGGCTTTGGCGATGTCCCACCGCATCCGAAAAAGCTTCTGGACGGTCGGCACGGGCGGCTCATCTGCGGCAGGTGCCGCAGATTTGGAAGAATCCCGATGCGCCTTGTCAGCAACATCCCCCGCTCCACCTTCCAGAAAAGCAGTCGGGTCTTTCAGTGGGGTGGCAATGCCTGTGAGGTCAGGTTTTCCGCGCATCTTCTTCACTCCGTCACCTCCTTGAAGAAGGCTTCCATTTCCGCAATCGCAGCCTGATCCTTGCCCAGCTCCTGCACGATCGCACCTTCGCCGATGGCGCGACGGAAAGCCACGCGCTCGCAAACCTTGGTCGGCAGCACAGTCAGCTCCTGCTCGGCCAGAAACTCCAGCATCTCAGCGGCGTCCTTGGTGCGCGGATCGACGCGGGTCAGCAACACGCGCACATCGAGGTCGGGGTTGTAGTCACGGGCCAGCTCGACCACTGTCAGCAGATCGGTCATAGCTGCGGCATCGAGGTTGGAAGCACCTATCGGGATAACTGCGCGTTGAGCGAGCAGCAAAGCGGAACGCAACCCCACCGAGTCGCGGCCACCGGCATCCACCACAACATGCGAGAAGCCGCTGGCAAGCTGCTTGCCTTCGGCCAGGATCGCTTTGCCCGCGAGGCATGTCGTCGTCGGGCTGGGCGTGTATCCCTCATTCTCTCGCCGCCACGCGGCCCAGCTCGCGGCACTCGCCTGCGGGTCGCCGTCAATCAGCAAGGTCTTGCCCTGCCGGGCCAGCATCGTGGCGAGATGGACGGCGGTCGTGGTCTTTCCCACGCCGCCTTTGGTATTGACCACAGCAAAGATCGTCACGTCATCATCCTCCAGAGTTGAGCTAGATAGCTAGCTATCACAAGACACAACGAGATTATAAAGATAGCTAGCTAGCTATCACAAGAAGGGAACGAAAAATAAATATTTTTATGGTCTATAGTCCATCTGCAAAACCATAAATCCCTTTATTTATGCGTGTTTTAGCGGCTTTTTATGTGGCCGATCGACATGATGTTATTAGCCATCAAGGGCTATACTGCAAGTCAGCTGAGTTTTCATATGGCCTCGGTCTATTTAATCCAAGAACTCAGTTGTTTGCCGTTTGTTTCACCGGGTAATGTTCCGGCAAGGGTGGCCGAGCTGGATAAGCAGGCAGAGCAGTTCATCTTACCGACGAGACGAGAGCGAAGTTACCCTCGATGTGTAAAAGCCAGGCCAAAGAAGTATGCAATCAGAAAACCTAATAAAAACAATGCCAGTCAGCGTTAACTGACTGGCATTACACCTCTACCGGCGTCTTTGCCATCACCAAACCCATAGACGGTAACGCAGCCTGCAAGGGCAATGGCAGCACCATAGGCTTTAATGCCAAGAGTGCCGGGGGGGAGGTGGAGGCCTGGCATGCCGCCGGTATCGCCAATGGCGGAGTGAGCTGCGAAAATCCGCCCGGCGTGCGTCAGGGCACCATAGGCGACCTCTATCTGGCCTATCTGCTGGATCCCGCCGGCAACAAGATCTGCGCCCTGCATCGTCTGTAGCTATTACCCACGAAAAGGACACCCAGCCTCGGCGGCCAACCTCAATTGATGGGTGTCCCCGAGCCCGCCGTTTCCATTATTGGCAAGGAATGAGCTATTTCTGCGATTTTTATGAGTAGTGCGTTTGCCTCATCAAGATCAAAATCTGTTTGTTGACGCTTTTGGCGCTGTTCCCTTTACGTGTTGTTGACTATTTTCACCCCACCCGATAGCCAAGATTTTGCACTGTTGGGCTCTTGGTTGTAG
>NZ_BAAGVN010000100.1:0-9843 GCF_054780855.1 Pseudaeromonas pectinilytica | reverse complement strand
GTAAAAGAGAGTATAAGATCACACCCAGATCGGTCGGTCAAATCATCTTGTACTGCTTAAAAAATGTTCGCGATCTCGCCCTGTCGTAAATGTGAACACCAATGAACAATCACTCAAGTAAGCTACGTAGCATCCAGGCCGTTTTCTCGTGTAATTGGATGCGCTGTGTCAATAAGTCAGCGGTCGCTTCGTCATTGGCGGCATCAACCAGAGGAAATAAGGAGCGCGCTGTTTTAACAACAGCTTCCTGACCCATGACAAGATTTGCAATCATCACAGTAGCCGCAGGGACATCATGATCTTCCTGAATCACCGTCAAGCGTGAAAATTCATGATATGTCCCTGGAGCAAAACAGCCTAATGAGCGAATTCGCTCCGCGATTTGATCTACCGCCAGAGCTAATTCGTTGTATTGGTTTTCAAACATTAGATGCAAGCTATTAAACATTGGCCCGGTAACATTCCAATGGTAGTAGTGCGTTTTAATATACAAGGTATAACTGTCCGCCAAGAGTCGGGACAATCCTTCAGCAATATCCAACCGGGCTGACTCAGAAATACCGATATCAATTACTTGTTTACTCATTATTGAATCTCCATTAGCGTTTGCTTATGCATAATGTAGCGTATGCCATATACGGCAAATAAACAACAGGAAGTATGGCGACGTTGAACATCAACAAATCATTGATCCAATAAAACTGGTTATTGATTTAATGCCCATTTCTGACCGTTTGGTGATGAGTTTTGGTTGCGACACCAAATTTATTTATTAATTTTCACGGCCTTGCGCTTTTGTTTGTGCAGCAGCCACAGAGCCCAAGTTGGTGACCCGTTGAAAACCGTTTTGCAGCAAGGCCTGGCGCGCTACCTCAGCCCGACGGCCCGAGCGACAGTAGAGTTGAATGGGCTCTTGCTTGCCAATCCCCAGCTTGGCCACTGCCGGCACTATTTGCTGGTACTCGATATTTTTAGCGCCAGCCACATGCTCGGCCGAGAACTCCTCGGCAGTCCGCACATCAATCAGCCACTCGCTGGCCGAGACACTCAGGCAACTCAACAAAGCGCCGATCAGTAACCCAGTACGCATCCACATATATCTCTCCTTTATTCCCTATCGATGTTGATATCTATGCAATGGAATATTCAGTGCCGCTCACGCTCTGGCCATTTATTCAACACAGGTGCCAAAGCGCCCCTTTTGCGCCAAATTTGCAATCAGGATCACCAGCCAAGTCGTCAGATACAGCGCAAAGATCGGCACCAACCACTGAGGCAGCTCCCAGCCGAGAAATGACCACTGTCGTTCGGCACAATCGGCATAGGCCGCAAAGAACCAGGGAGCCCACGAATCGAGTGGCAACCAGACTGGAAAATCAGGAAAGACGCTACAGGTATTAAAAGGTGAAGGATTTACCAGATAATCAACATGCCGTAACGAAAGCTGAAACCCTCGGACTGCACTGTAGCCCCAGATCAGGATCCCCAGCCAACGAAACACTCGCTGTTTCGGATTGATCAGAGCAATCAACGCGGCAGCTACCAGTCCCATGGTGGCTATTCGCTCATAAATACACATCACACAGGGAGATAATCCGAGTCCATGTTGAAAGCCCATGGCACCGAGTTCTAGCAAAACAGCGGAGGCCAGCAACAACATCCAGGATGCACGCTGACGGGTGATCCCTTGCAGATAGGCAATCATAATGAAAGCGCCTCTTGGGATGTGGCAGGCTGGACCTCAATATCGTAACGTGCGCCAACGTGCAGCAATTGCACATCGACCTCGGGTAACTGCTGTTGTAAGCGCTCGATCACAGCATCCCCGGTGCAGTGCCCTGGCCTCAGGAAATCAAGCTGACACTGCCGCAAAAAATCCAGGGTATGGGCCAGACGTGGCGCACCCGCATGCAACAGATGCAAGCCGCCGATGATCCCCGCGACTTTGTCAATTCCGGTCACTTTACGGATATGCGTAATCGTATTGATGAGTCCAGAATGACAGCACCCCAACACGATCACCAAGCCTCGTGGGGTATTCAGCCATAAGGCCAGATCATCTTCGATATTGTCGTGAGCAAATCCTTCGGCATCGAGGAAAAAGGGGCCACCGACATCTTCGAGGGGGTCCTGACGCGGGATCTCACCACTGGTTCCCCAATAGGGTGTCAGCATTTGTGCCGTCATAGCCCACAGACGCATCTGGGGCGGGAGATCCCATAACTGAGTCACCACCGACGTTGGCATTCCAATACTACGTACCGGCTTCTGGGGGTGACGACTATAACGCGGCAAAATCACACTCGGATGGGCCATGACCGGACACTGGACACCCATTTGCCAGAGTGTGTCCAAGCCACCGGAATGATCATAATGGCCATGACTGAGCACCACCATCTGACAGTCGTTTAACCGGATGTCTAACAGTTCGGCATTGGCAAGCAGTGTTTGACCCGAGCCGGTATCAAACAGCAAATTCAGCTCGGGTGAATGCAACCAGAGCGCAAAGCCATGTTCAGTCTGTAACTCACCTTGACCATGATTATCACAAAGCACCGTGATCTGGATTTCAGCAATCATGGGCCATACTCCCATCAGGTGGTGCGATAAACTTGGCAGAGGCACGAGCTAGGCGCTGCTCTCCGGCGATGCACTGTCCGGCAATATGCAACCCAGAGAGTAGCCATGCTTCGAGCTGATAGATGCCCCGCCGCTGCCCAAGTAGCTGGGCACAGATCGTAATAGTCTGACCCACGCAGATCGGTGCCACGAATCGAACCGTCAACTCCGCGGTCAGCGCCTTGATTCCCTGCATGAATAAACAGTGTGTCATCGCAGCATCGAGTAAGGTGCTGGTCATGCCACCGTGCAACAGTCCGGTGTAGCCCTGATGTTTCGGGCTCACCACAAAGGGAGCTCGCACGGAACCATCCGGTTGTTGCGAGAACGCTAGTTCCAAGGAGTCCGGATTGTTGTCACGGGAGCCACAAACCATACACTGAGCATGACTTGGTTTGGCATTGAGATAGGGTGTCATCCATTCCTTCTTAGCGGCAGGCCGATAACCAGACTGCCGCATCGGATCATCAATTAACTGGCTAACTCGTCTACGGCTGCCAGCGCCTGTGTGCCATAGATCACCGCAGGACCGCCGCCCATCAGGATGGCAACATCAATAGTTTCAACCAGTTCCTGCTTACTCGCCCCAGCTTTCAGCGCCGCTGCCACATGGGCCGCGATGCACCCATCACAGCGGGCAGCAATCGCAATTGCCGTTGCCATCAACTCTTTATGTTTAATGCTGAGTTCACCTTCGTACATCGCTGCTTTGTGCAAAGCTAGAAATGCATTCATGGTATCTGGACTGGCCTTGCGATAAGCCGATCCAAATTGACGTTGTTCCTGATTAATCTCTGTGTAGTTCTTAGCCATAAATACCTCGACTAGTTGTTGTTGCAGATCAAAACGAATCGATAACCATCTGATAGGTCTTATAGCCCCCAGTCAGATTGCGAGCTTGAAACCCGTTTTGTACCAACATGCGATAGGCAACATGTCCGCGCAAACCGACTTGGCAAGCCACCAAAATTTCTTTATCGACGGGCAGCGTATATAAACGATCCCGTAACTCATCGAGTGGAATATTCAACGCATTCGGAAAGGAGCCCGATACCTCCAGCTCTGGCGGATTTCGAACATCCAGCACAACTTGATCGGAAGCTCCCAGCAGTAGTTCTTCGGTGTGACAAATCGCCTCATCACCATTCATCACATTACTGGCGACCATGCCTGCCTGGTTCACCACATCTCGCGCAGAGCCAAAAGGGGGCGCATACGTCAGTTCCAGGTCAGCCAACTGCTGAACGGTCATGCGGGCACGTTGTGCAACAGCTAAAACATCAATTCGTTTGTCGATACCATCCAAACCAGCAGCCTGGGCCCCCAGGATCTGGCCATCCGTTGGATCAAACAGTAATTTCAAGGTCACCGGGTGAGCACCGGGGTAGTAACTGGCGTGGCTAGCGGTATGCACGTAAATCTTTTCATAGGTCATATTCAAGCGCTTGAGTGTTTTTTCATTCAAGCCTGTACTGCCAATTGCCATGTCAAACAATTTGCAGATTGCGGTGCCTTGTGTCCGGCGATAATGCTCATGGCGACCGAGCATATTGTCCGCAGCAATACGTCCTTGCCGATTAGCGGGCCCTGCCAACGGCACCAGTGCCGCGTCGCCGGTAACGAAATTCTCCGTCTCCACCACATCGCCAACCGCATAAATATCCGGTTCAGACGTTTGCATGGCGCTATTAACCTTGATACCGCCCAGAGCACCTAATTCCAGACCAGCTTTTGCGGCCAGTGTCGTTTCAGGTTTTACCCCAATGGCAAGGATGACCATGCCTGTCTGCAACATATCGCCGGAACTCAGCATCAAATCCAGATCATGGGTATGTGTGACGGGTTTGTCATATACAGCGGTCGCTTCAGGCTCGGCAGGATGGAAGTCAGCCACAGAAATGGCCGCCAAACCGGTTTTAAGACGCAAATCGATGCCTTTTTCACACATATGGCGGTGTAACATATTGGCCATTTCACGATCAACCGGGGCCATAACTTGATCGGAGAGCTCCAAAAGGGTTACGTCAATCCCTCTATGGTGCAGTGCTTCAACCATCTCCAACCCAATAAAACCACCCCCGACAACAGTGGCGTGCTTAGGCTTCTCTGCGGCCAGTGCGACCAGGATCTTATCCATATCCGGTATATTGCGCAGACTGTAAACATGATGACTATTAATGCCCGGTATTGGCGGTTTGATCGGTGACGCGCCAGGGCTTAATAACAACTTATCATACGACTCCAGATAGGTTTCCCCCGTCAACGTCTGCCGAACCGTTACGGTTTTATTCTTGGCATCAATGTCTATAACGTCATTAAATACACGAACGTCAACATTGAATCTGTTTTTGAAACTATCAGGCGTTTGAAGTAGCAAGGCATCCCGTGACTCTATTTCACCGCTGATATGGTACGGCAAACCACAGTTGGCAAAAGAAACAAACTCCCCACGCTCGAGAACTATGATTTCAGCATCTTCTGCCACTCTTCTTGCCCGTGCAGCGGCTGATGCCCCACCGGCGACACCACCGACAATTACAATCTTCGTCATAAAAATTCCTTACGGTACGATCAATTAACAACTTTTATTCAGGTCGACACAATTCAGCAGCAAATACAGCTTTTACGGTGCGGACTACCAACCAGGACAATAAAACAGTCAATAAACACAACAGCACGCCCGATAACGCTTGGAAAAATAGAGATGATGTCAGATGTGTCATTTTCATGGTGGCAATAGTTAAAGCGGCTAAAGGGAAGGAATAGGCCCAGGAAGAGATAAAAAATGGCACTTTGAGAAATCTAAATATATTCATCGCAAGCAATAGGCCCAGAAACAGCGCCATGTAATAAATAATTCGCGCAAAAACGTCTAGCTCACCCACCATGCCGATATAGGAAACAAATCCTACAGAGGGTGGGGCCAAAAGAATAAACAACATGGGTGCCATACGAGCAGGTAAAGGCTCATGAAAGAACAGTCGGTACATAATGATCGTGAGTAATACGATCCAAAAAACGATCCCGATGCTGAAACAAAACCAGCTCAGCTCGGTATAACCCAATTGGCTGCCCGTAATGGGAACAATAATATTACCCACCACAGGAATAAACCAACTTGGGTTCGCATGTGATAATGTGTAGTGAGTATGGTGTATCCAGCTGCTCATCACATATAAGGTGAGCGCAATTTGCAAGGCGGAGCCTATCCCCCACAAGGTGGTTGCAACCATAATTTCCTGTTGCCAGACGACTGACAGCAACAGCAGGCTAATAGAAAATGCAGGGAAGAAGTTTATACGGACTGGATGCCTAACTTCCTCAAGGACAGCCCCCGGATAGCGCCATATTTTGATAGCATAAATGATAGAAATGACTGCCATGCTAATTGATGTGACATAAGCCAAACACAGCCATATTGCAGAATTATGAAAAAACAGATTATCAGCACCTTTCCATGCCAATGTAAAACCAGATAACCCCATGATTACAGAAAAGAAAGAAACAGGGAAATATGCAACTCTCGGTGTGTCTTGGCCTGACTCATTCAATATTTCATTTGGATTCATTTTAGTCACCACAATTAGGGAGGTGATTTAAAATTACTGCATTAGACATCTCTAATGCAACGATTCTTTCACCACAAAGCATCATCATGACGATACAAGCATGCATAAGCTTTTGATTATCCGGCGATTAAAACTAGAAAAACACCTAAAATAGCCGGTTAGCATTAAAACTGTTAATATTCGACATAAAATTTTTATTCGGGCAATAAAAGTCCTGACTGTATATCGAGTAGATATACAGTCAAATTAACTATTCTTGTCAGCATCGCCTGATGACAATAAAGCCAGTTTTATTACCGTTATTGTTGTTCGTTACCTAAACTCAACGATATCCACTTAGGAGTGACAGCAACGCCCATGGCCTCGACCTTGCATTTGTCCCTGACGGCAGTTTGCTTTTTTGGGGTGATGTTGTTCACTCGACTGGCAACAATGTCCTGCGGGGTCGCTCCCCTCGTGTCCTTCGTGCCCACAGCCGCAACCTCCTGACTTCTTCTTCGTCTCGTGATTCAAGGATTGACGGCCTTGGCTGGCCTGATTGAGTTGCACCAACCCGCTGGCGACAGGATTACCAAGGTCGCTGGCTAAACGACGCCCGCAGTTAGTCTGGTAGACGGCAAACTGTCGAGCTAACAACTTACCCAACATCTGTTCACCAATATTGCGCACCACGACTCGGTTAACCTGTTGTTCCGCCAACAGATCGACCATTTTCTGTTTTCCTGCACAATTGGCTGCCAGTGCAGGGTTATCAATGCGATTTATTTCAACGCCTCGTTCATCCAGAAACACCAGGCAATCAGCTTTGGTGAAATGGCTTGCGACCCGATCATCATTCATTGGAATGGCAGTGATCATGTTTTGTATCTCCTTCGTCCTCAAGGTGCATCATGAGCGCCTTGCCCTGAGTCAAACAGTCCACAACCTTGAAACGAGCTGCTTTCAGGACATTGGCGAGTGTCTGCCGGGAAACCCCCATTTCAACAGCCGCTTCTTGCTGCTGCATGCCGAGTAAATCAACCAATCGCAAGGCTTCAAATTCATCATCTTTCAAGCGCACTTGCTCCAATTGACTCATGGGGCGAGCATTCGGCTTGAAGCAACTATCCGCTGGGCGGCCGCAGATGTTGCGTGGGATCTTGGGTCTAGCCATGGGGGCTCCTTGTTGGCATATGCTATATATACACCTCGTATATGGCATATGCAATAATTGATTGCGAAAATGCAGTGATCTGCCTAATCTGTTAAAAGCACGGTTGCTTCAACCTTTTTGAGAAATTAACCATAACTTTCAGATGGTTAATTTGAGTCATCAAAAGGCATTCACGACCTGCCGATAAAATCAGGCCTATCATAATGAAGTTTGAGGAAAATTATGCATTACCACCAATACTACCCCATTGATGTGGTGAATGGACTTGGGACTCGTTGTTCGCTGTTTGTTTCCGGTTGCGAACATCAGTGTAAAGGTTGTTACAACCAATCAACGTGGCGGTTGGACTCCGGTCATCTCTTTACCCAAGAAATGAGCGATCGAATTATCGCTGACCTCAAGGACACCAAAGTTCGAAGAAGAGGCCTCAGCCTCTCAGGTGGCGATCCTCTTCATCCAGCTAATCTTGTCGAGATATATGCGCTTGTGACTCGAGTAAGAAATGAATGTCCCGATAAAGACATCTGGTGCTGGACCGGCTACCGACTGGATGAACTAACACCGGATCAACGCTCCATCGTTGATCTCGTCGATGTTTTGATTGATGGAAAATATATAGCCGAAATTGCGGATCCAAGTTTGGTCTGGCGAGGAAGTAGCAACCAAGTAATCCATGAATTTGATCGCTCAGGCGCATGGTGGCGGCAATGTTCGCAGAACATCGGAACATCACAGCTGCACGCACTCAGTAGTTCCGCCAGGGTAAGCGATCAGCCCGTAACGAGACAGTGCGGTAGCCGTTCCTGATCGACTATGCCAATCCAATGAATCGATGTGAGACTGTATGGCCATTTTAGAAATTCTGACGCTCCCTGATCCCCGCTTGTCCAAAAAAGCCAGACCTGTGACTGAGGTCGATGCTATTCAGCCGCTAATTGAGGACATGCTAGAAACCATGTATCACTCTCCCGATGGTGTGGGTTTAGCCTCGACGCAGGTCGGGCGACAGGAAGCCATCATCGTCATCGACTATTCAGAAACGCGGGACCAACCACTGATTTTGCTAAATCCGCACATCACGACAACCAGTGAGGAGATGGTTTGTGGAACTGAGGGGTGCCTTTCCATTCCTGATTACTACGCCGATGTGGAGCGTTATTCCGCAATAACGGTTTCCGCGTTAGATCGAGAGAGTAGAAGCATTCAGCTAGAGGCTGATGGCTTTCTGGCTATTGCCTTACAACACGAGATTGATCATCTGAATGGTGTGCTATTTATCGATCATCTTTCTCCACTGAAGAGAAATATCGCGCTGCGAAAGGCTAAAAGAATCAAACGCGCACAATACCAAGATTGGGTGAGATGAGAGGAATACAGAAAAAATCTGTCCTCGAGATCACTTCATGTTGCAAATGCGGATGACGTCATGGCTCATTGGGTCGTTGCACCGTTGCGTTGTGGGTAACCCAGCCCTATGACTTTATGCAACTCATTGGCCAAATTCAGCATTCACTTGCTATGCACCCAATTGTTAATCATTGATGACTTGGGTATTGGAGGGATCGACATCAATATTGGTCCAATACTGCTGGAAATCATCGATCAGCAGTCAGCGCAAGGCTCTCTGGTTATCACAAGTCAATTCCCTACAAATAAATGGTATGACCTGTTTAATGACCCCACGATCGCCGATGCCATTCTTGACCGGATTGTGCATCGAGCCCACGTCATTGAGCTGAAAGGGGAGTCGATCCGGAAACTGAAAGCAAAAGGAGTGTAATACCCGGTTGACCATCCTTGATCGAGGGTGGTCAACCTCAATAAGAATGGGTGGTCAAACTTGATAAGAATCGCTGGTCAAGCTTGATGCGATTGAGTGGTCAACCTAGGTAAGATTCCGCAGGGTGCTATTGGAGATAAATCCCGCGGATGGTGGGTTCACTCCGTTCTCTTGCTCGAGGCCACTACATTCCGCACCGTAGGATTACTGCATCAGGAGTGGTGGATGCGCCCGGATGACCCTGCCGATGCGGATGAAAAGGAGAGTGGCAAATGGCTGGCTGCGGCCGCAACTAGCCGGTTACGCATGGGCAGCATGATGAGCAACGTGATTGCGGTCTGTGACCGCGAAGCCGATATTCATGCTTATCTGCAGGACAAACTGGCGCATAACGAGCGCTTCGTGGTGCGCTCCAAGCACCCACGCAAGGACGTAGAGTCTGGGTTGTATCTGTACGACCATCTGAAGAACCAACCGGAGTTGGGTGGCTATCAGATCAGCATTCCGCAAAAGGGCGTGGTGGATAAACGCGGTAAACGTAAAAATCGACCAGCCCGCAAGGCGAGCTTGAGCCTGCGCAGTGGGCGCATCACGCTAAAACAGGGGAATATCACGCTCAACGCGGTGCTGGCCGAGGAGATTAACCCGCCCAAGGGTGAGACCCCGTTGAAATGGTTGTTGCTGACCAGCGAACCGGTCGAGTCGCTAGCCCAAGCCTTGCG
>NZ_BAAGVN010000099.1:0-22450 GCF_054780855.1 Pseudaeromonas pectinilytica | reverse complement strand
CCCATTCGGCAGGCCGTCAACTAAGCCCGCCCGGCGGGTTGGGGAGCGAGTATCCGACTTTGGATTTGATCAACAAGGCCAACGAAGAGATAGAACAGGCACAAAGAGCGTTGAATCTACGCCCACGAAAATGTCTCGGATTTAGGCAGCCCGGCAAGGTGTTCGAGGAATACCTCCGAGCTGCGTAGGCGGGTGTCGCACTTCAGAGTTGAATTCGCGGACAATTGCCATCAATGATCAGATCAAAGCTGGTATTAAGCTCAAAATTTGCTTTGGCCAAATCAGCCTGTAAATATCGAATGTTACTATGATGGTGCTGTTCTTTATCATTAGCCCATGAAATGGCAACAGCAGAAATATCAACACCAGTGACGTCATAACCGCATGAAGAAAACAAACGACATAAATGACCTTCACCACAACCAAGCTCAAGAACATAGCCAGATTTTGGGACAAAACTTGGTGATATAATGCGCTCTAATTGAGAAAGTCCTTGGTGAATGCGATCATCTCCACCCCAACAAGCCCAACCTTGGTCGATTGCGGATTGATATAGGGAATCATAGATATGCTGAGTGTTATTCATATGCTCTTAGCGTACTGGAATATAGAACCAGAGTTGGATGATGTAGTAATGGCTAATATTTTAGTTATGGGGTGCGGCCTTTATGCGCGGCCCAGTCAGCGAAGCGATGATTAATCTGCTTGTTAGGTGAATAGCACAACAAAACCACTAAGCCTCATCCAGCGAAGAGAGAAAATACTTTAAGACATACGGGATTTGTTCCGGTTTTTTATGCGGCTCAGGCCAAAATTCCCCAAAAAATGCCACGTAACAATCAATAGCATTTAATTCGGTATCTACCCAAGCGTGAATAATAACCCCAACTTCTGAGAATTCTTCGTCATCCTCAAATACAACCATGTTTCTGCGAATTACTTTTTTCCCAACAAGCTCAGATAGATCTGAGTAATTTCTGTCATCCATGTTCAAAATTCACCTAACAATTTAATCAAGCGGCAAGCGAGTAGGGACGATTAGCGCAGCGTAATCGCCCCTACGGTCCTGACAGCTTCCATTCATCACCATGTATCTTAACTAATTCAAGCATGATCTATGACTCTTTACTAATTGGCTGCTGCAGCGTGGGGAACGTTGTTCGTATCCGAGACGAAGTTTGACCACTTTGTTAAATATCTTCCTTACGTTTTATATGGAAACGACCAAGTGTTTTTTGGCGTTCTTATATTTGGGTTCACCGCCCGCAATGCGTCGTACAGTTCATTTCGTTTATATGGATAGTTTGGGCTCAATAAAACAAATGAACCATCATTCATTCTGACCGAAATTAGACTGGAATTTGCTCCAATATCCGTGCTGTGCTCTATTTCAATAATTTCGTTCGGATTAACGGAGAATGTCCATTCTCTAAAAGCAGGATGAAATGAGCTGAACTCAGAATTTGTAAGCTTGATATAAAATTTTGCTGGATGAGTAAGGAACCATACGGCGACCGACAATAGTACAAGTTCAGAAGTCACAATGATATATTTTACATAAAGCACAAGCTCGTTATAAGCAGGATATTCTTTTGGTGTTAATATCAAAATAAACCAAAGGATAAGCGGCAAAAGCAGCATATTCAAAGCCAGCACTTTGGCTTGTTGCTTTCTAGTTCTTTCATAATAATAAAAGGTACGTTCGATATTCATAGATTTATCATTTTAGCAAGTAGGGCGGAATAGCGCAGCGTATTGCGCCAAGGGTAATAGTGTTCATGGCATATCGCAGTAATATAATTTATTCTGCCAATAAGTCATTGTTATTTCTTTATCGCGAGCTAACGGTAATAAATAGGTGTTGCAGGTTTACAGAGCCGTCAATAGCATGTGAATTTTTACGGTTGGCTATGGTTATTAATTATTATTTGTCCGGCGCAGTACGCTGCGCTATTGCGCCCTACGGTCCTAAATCAATTAAATGGTAAATGTCATTTGGCATTGCTTCTTTAATAATTACCGCCACTTTACCCCCTAAATTGACTAATATTTTAGTTATGGAACGTGCGTGCTTTTTTACACGCCCCAGTGAACGAAGCGAACGACTTGAACTATTTATTATAAATTTAATGTGCCTAAAATGGGATATCATCATCCCATATTAAAAACTCAGCCCTTAATGAGTCTAATATTCTGCGAATGTCATTAATGTCAGATGAGGATATATTTTCATTGCCACCATTGTTTTCGATGTTTTTAATGTTTTCTCTATTTGGTCGGTTGTGCGTTCTACAATTGCTTTTTTTTCTTGTTGATTTTTTTCCAGTTTTGACTTCTGCGACTCTAATTAATCGTTGTTTTTATTTGTTTTTGCTATTTCATTTCGAGCGGTTCTTTGGTCGTTAGATGAATCACCAACAAGCTTAGAATAGAGTGCTTTTTGGGCAATGAATTCTTCATTTCGCTTTCTTTTTTCTTCAAGCCACCGATCAATATCTTTATCTTTTAGCTTTTGCAGATAGCTAATGTCAGATTCTATTTCAGCAATTACAGTTTCTTTCTTTTGAATTGCTAGTTTTTTGTCTCTATCATTTTTATTTTTGCTTCTATAAAAATTAATCAAACCATCATTTATTAACTCATAAACCATGTTTAGTAATGGCAGGACGATTAGGTAGATGATTGCTATGCTAAGTGGGATTAAAAAATCATCAGTTAGCATCCAGTTTTTGTGTTTTATTATCTCGATCTTTGTGGGCGTATCACCAAGCAAAAACAGTGAGAGCCCATTAATATTAAGAATAGTCCAAGATAATGCGAATGCACCTACGATAGGGTTTTTCAACCTTGAAATGGCATTGTCTTTCAATGACTTCATTATTTCTTTCATTGTTAATTGAAGCCTCTAGTGATTTCTAACAATTAAATTAAGCGGTAATATTCCGCCTATCCTGAAACTCCATGCTGCCTATTACTCTGACGTTCGTCCAGATAACAGGCGCTATTCCTTTATCCCTGTGTTGATATTTCCCTGCGGGCTCACCTGACCATCTATCTCGCCGATGGCCTTTATTCGGGTCAGGCTCGCCACTCTGCTGCCGGTAAACACCCTGGCTACCGCCCCTGACTTACGGCTGTCACAGAGCCGATGGTGGGGTGGCGGCGCGGTCTGTTAGTGCCAACAGGCACCTTGCGCTTTTGTTAATTGCAGGCTACCGCAACCGGTTATTGGATGGAATGGGCTCGAATGGGGAATTTCGCGGTTTACCAAGTTTTTATTCAATAGAACAGGATGCGAGGCGAGATGCCACGCGGTGAACGTTGGGCATCGCTGCGCTCAGCGGCCAACCTACCTGACGAGCGATAACTCAAGCAAACCCCATCCCGGCCTTCCCCTTGAAAAAAGGGGAAGGAGCAAGAGAAAAGCATCGCGAGCTTCGCTTGCTCCTACATTTGCCTCATATGACGTCAGTTATGACGGAGTAACCCACCCGAACCTGTAGCCGTCTGTCGGGCCGTGTGGCGGGGGGATCGTAGGCGGTGCGCGGTCAGGATGACCGCAAAAGGGAGCGTCACGCCATGGATGGCGTGTGGCTCCCGACCGGTGAAGAGACTCCCGCAGCGCGGGGCTTTCCCGACAGTCGGCACACGCCAAGGCCAGGGGTCAAGGGGGCAGGGCCTTTTGCCCCCTTGCCGCCCCGCCAACGGCAGGTTGGCAAATCACAATTGCCGACCAGGGCGGAACCGTACCAGACGTTATCGGCCACTATAGGCGCGATGCCGCTGCATCCATCATGCGGTCAACGTTGGGCTTCGCTCAACTCAGCCCAACCTACTACCAATAGCTAAAGCGCAGTTGGCCGAGGCCATCTGTCGGCCCAGCGGTGGCGCCTGGCCGGTGCGTGGTCAGGATGACCGCACAAAGGAGCGTCGCGCGGCGCCAGGCCGCGGTTGTGGCCGCCGCTGCCGGCCTAGATTACTGCCGGACTGTCTGCAAAAACTGCTGGACCCGTTCCGATTTGGGGCGGGTGAAGAACTCCTCCGGCGGTGCCTGCTCGATGAGCTTGCCCTTTTCCAGAAACACCACCTGATCGGAGACGGCGCGGGCGAACTCCATCTCGTGGGTCACCACCACCATGGTGTAACCCTCTTGGGAGAGCTGCTTCATCACCGCCAGCACCTCGCCGACGCGCTCCGGATCCAGCGCCGAGGTCGGCTCATCGAACAGCAATACCTCGGGGCTCATGGCCAGCGAGCGGGCGATGGCGACCCGCTGCTTCTGGCCGCCGGAGAGGGTGATGGGGTAGTTGTGCTGCTTGTCCAGCATGCCGACCTTCTCCAGATGCTGGGTCGCGAGCTGCTGGGCCTCGTCACGCGGCAGCTTTTTCACGTAGAGCAGCGCCTCGGTGACATTCTGCTGCACCGTCAGATGGGGCCACAGGTTGAAGCTCTGGAACACCATGCCAACCCGCTCGCGGACACGGGCCAACTGCTTGTTGCTCATCGGTTGCCGGGTTTGGGCGTTGATGCCGATCTGCTCGGTGCCGATGTGGATGGTGCCCCGATCCGGCTGCTCCAGCCAGTTCATGCAGCGCAGCAGGGTCGATTTGCCGGAGCCCGAGGAGCCGAGGATGCTGACCACCTCGCCCTTGTTGACGGTCAGGTTGATGTCCCGCAGCACTTCTATGTTATCAAACTGCTTGGAGACCTTGGTTACGGTAATCGCGGGTACATCAGACATGGCTGAATCCTCGTTGCTTGCCAAATCGGGTCAGGTAGCGGATGCCATATTCGATCACCAGGCTGATGATCCAGTACAGCAGGATGGCGACCAGAAAGGCCTTCATCGGTATGAAGTAGGTGGATTGCACGCTGTTGGCAGCGGCGGTCACTTCCCGCACCGTGATGATGCACAGGAAGGCGGTATCTTTGAGGCAAACAATCAGCTGGTTGCCCAGCAGGGGCAGGCTGCTCATGAAGACGTTGGGCAATAGGATGCGCAGGAATACCAGATGGTGGCGGAAGCCATGGGCCTGCGCCGCCTCGACCAGTCCCTTGGGGATCACCAGTCGCTGGCCCCGCAGGATCTCGCTGAAGTAGGCGCCGTGGTAGAGCGTCAGGGCAATCAGACCGGCCAGATCGGCGCTCAGGCGCAAGCCACCCTGGGGTAGGCCGTAGTAGATGAGATAGGCCAGGATCAGAAACGGCACGGTACGCATGACGTTAATGAAGCCCCCCAGGCCTTTGCGCAGCCAGTTGGACTGGCCTTCGAGCAGGTAGAGCAGCACCACGCCGAGCAGCAGACCCAGCAGGGCCGAGATGCCAAATAGCTGTAACGTCTTGAGGAATCCGCTGATGAAGGTGTCGCGGGATTGCCAGATGATGGACCATTCGTTCATGGGCTCTCCTTAATATTATGGCCAGATGGCTTATACGGCCAGACGGCGGGCATGACGCTCGGCCAGGCTCTGGGCCTTGACGAGCACGCCGATCATCAGCATGTAGATAAGACCTGCACCCAGGATCGGGTAGAGGGGGTCATAGGTCACGGATGCGATACGGTTGGTGACCCGGGTGAGATCGACCAGGCCTATGATGGCGATGGCCGGGCTGCCCTTGATCAGGAACGACATCTCGTTCACCAGCGCGGGCAGGCTGACGGTGACCAGTTGCGGCAGCATGATGCGGCGGAAGAACACCCAGTCCGTCATGCCGATGGCCTGGGCCGCCTCATGCTGATCCCGCGAGAAGTTGTTGAGCGCCGAACGCCAGATCTCGGCATTGAAGGCGGCGGTATTCAGGGTCAGCGCCAAGATGGCGGCGACATGTTTGTCCAGGTTGATGCCAACGGCCGGCAAGGAGAGGAACAGAAACAGCACCAGGGTGACCAGCGGGGTGGCGCGAGCCAGGCTGATGTAGAGTGCCAGCAGCTGATCAATCACCGGGATCGCCTGACGGCGTATGATGGCGATCAGCAGTCCCGCTGATATGCCGATGGCGATGGCGATGCCGGAAATCCAGACGGTCGTCCAGGCCCCTTCCAGCAATAACAGCCACGCTTTGAGATCCATGGAACACCTCCGACGGCTTGGAAAAAGAGGAGTAAAGGGTGGCGGTATCAGTCAGTGACGTTCGCCGCGCAAGGAAACAGCGGGCACCCTGAGTCAGGATGCCCGGAGGATTTATTTCAGATCAGCCAGGGTGTGGAACTGCTCCACCGTGGTGATGGCGCCATCGGGCAGACCGTCGAAGGGTTCACCGAACCATTTCAACTGCAGTTCACGCAGTTTGCCGCTGGCCTTGAGGTGTTTGACAAACCCGTTGAGGAATTCCAGCAGTTGCGGGCTGTTCTTCGGTACCGGCCAGGCGACGAAGCCACCGCCGGAGACGGCTTCTCCCTTCTCGAACACGTCACCCCGGGTCTTGACCAGATCATTGACCGAGATGACGGCGTTGATGACATAGTCCAGACGGCCGTTGGCCAGATCGGCATAGGCTTCCGGATAGGATTGGTACTCGACCACTTCACCGAGTTTGCCGCCCTTGGCCTCCAGCATCACCTTGAGCTCGGGCAGACGGGCCAGCAGGGCGCTCCCGGCTTGTACGCCGACCACCTTGCCACTGAGATCGGCCACCGACTTGATGCGGTCATCGCCCTTGCGCTTGACGTAGTAGTGCTGGGCCGAGGCGACTGGAGCGACAAAGTTGAACACGTTCAGCCGCTCGTCGGTGACCAGGGCCCCGGTGATGGCGACGTCATACTGACCGGCGGAAACCGAGGCCAGCAAGCCGGTCCACGGCAGTATGCTCTGGTCAATCTTGAAGGTGGTGGCGTAGGTTTTCAGCTCGGCCATGATGTCCTTGTGGAAGCCGTCCGGCTGACCGTCGGTGATGAAGTTGAACGGCGCATAGTCATCTTCGGTGGCGACCTTCAGCGCACCTCGCGCCTGGATCTCGGCCAAATCCGCGGCCTGCGCTGTCAGTGCCAGAGTCAGGGCCAAACCGGCCAGAACCTGGGTCATTCCCTTTGCTGCAATTTTCATTTTCTCACCTCACTGATAAGTCGTATTCCGAATACCGCAATTGGCATGCCAATGGTGGGCTGTTGCCGTGAAAACGATGATTCTCGCCCTCCTTTTAACTTCTAACGGCAACGACCCCGGCGCGATAGAGCCAGATTTTTTGGAGGCGCGGGACAGATGGGGCGGCGGGATCTGGGAAATGCCAGCACAGCGGCATGGCACTTGCTGTGTCTTTAGGCATCAGGCCCGGACCACCCGATGGCGGGCTAGAAATAACGACCACACAGGCTTCGGCTTGGGTGGCCAGCCGGATCAGAAGTGGAGATCGAATGTGATTGAACAGTGTGTCCTGATCGATTTTTCTGCCGATCGCGGCCTGCAAGAGCAGCTGCGCGAAGGGCTGGTGAGCATGATTCTGGCCGGACGTTTCCTGCCCGACGAGCCCATGCCCTCGTGCCGCAGCCTGTCGGAGCAGTTGAGCATCTCGCGCAATACCGTGGCGCTGGTCTACGAGCGCTTGTGTGATGATGGCTATCTGGTCAGCCGGCCGCGGATTGGCTACTTCATCGACCCCCGTTACCTGCCACAGCCGGGTACGCCAGAGCCACCGGTTTCCTTGGTGAGCTGTAATGTGCAAAATGCACCACTTTGGGGCGATTTATTCAAGGTTCGCCCAACGGATCTGGTGGTGGTCACCAAACCCGCTCAGTGGATGCGTTACGAACACCCCTTTATCTACGGTCAGCCGGATACGTCCCTGTTTCCGATGGAGCAGTGGCGCGATGCGGCGCGCAAGGTGATGGGCAGCGTGCGCGATCATGACTGGTTGCTGGATCAGGTAGATCAGGATTGCCCCATGCTGGTCGAGCAATTGCGCACCCGGGTACTGCCCAAACGGGGCATAACGGCGCGGGATGAGGAGATACTGATCACCCTGGGCTCGCAGAATGCGCTCAGCATGCTGGCGCAACTGCTGATGGACGAGCAGACGCGCATCGGCGTCGAGAATCCCTGCTTTCGCGAAGCGATCAACACCTTTGCCCTGCAGGGCTGCCAGGTTAGTCCCCATCCGGTGGATGAGGAGGGGATAGTCCTGGATGCAGATTCGACCCGCTGCCAATTTTTCTATGTCACGCCCAGCCACCAGGCACCGACCGGGGTGCACATGAGTAACGCCCGGCGTCAGGCCTTGCTGCAGCAGGCGCTGGAGCACAACCAGATCATCATCGAGGATGACTATGACTCGGATACCAACATAGAGGCGTACCCCAAACCGGCGCTGAAGGCCCACGATAAAAACGGCCGCGTCATCTATGTCGGTAGTCTCTCCAAGGCGCTGGCTCCCGGCCTGCGCCTCGGCTACATGGTGGGGCCAGCAGAGCTCATCGATGAGTTACGGGCGCTGCGTCGACTGCTGTATCGTCATCCGCCCGCCAATATCCAGTATCAGATGGCCTACTTTCTGGCCCAGGGCCACTACGACACCTTCTTGCGCCGTTATCGCGAGCACTCCACCTACCGCTGGAGCCTGCTGGGGGAAGCACTGGACAAGTATTTGCCCCGTTGTCGGCACAATGCCAACCGCGCCAGCGCCTTCTGGGTCGAGGCGCCACCCACCATCAACACCCAGAAGCTGGCCTGGCGTGCGGCCCATGCCAGCGTGCTGATCGAGCCCGGGGTGCGCAACTTCCTGGAGGCCGATGCACCCCAGCACTTCTTTCGGCTGGGTTTTCATGCCATTCGCACGGAGGCGATCCGGCCCGGCATTATCAAGCTCGCCGAGGCGCTGGACAAGGAGCTGCTGCGCTGTGAATAGGCGCAGCATCCGGTTTATCGAGGCGGGTTAACGTTGGGGGAGGTCGGGGAATAAAAACAGATATTTTCCCCCGTTATCGTTATATTTCGTCGGTCATTGGATCTTTCACGTTGTACTGCTGATGTTAAAACTGCCCTTTGCTTCTTCTTCCTCGTTACAAACCTTTGCTCCACTGGCTGCCGCGATCGGGGCCATGTTCTCCATCACGCTGGGGGCCTCACTGGCCAAGTCGCTATTTCCGCTGATTGGCCCTGCGGGTACGACTGTGCTGCGGTTGGGGATCGCCGCGCTGATGCTGGCGCTGGCGTTTCGGGTCTGGCGGATCCGCCCGGACCGGGCCCAGTGGCAGGCTGTCATCCCCTATGCCCTGTCATTGAGTCTGATGAACCTGCTGTTCTACATGGCCATCGAGCGGGTGCCCTTGGGCATAGCGCTGGCCATCGAATTTATTGGCCCCTTGACCGTCGCGCTCTTGGGTTCACGGCGACGGGGGGACTTCATCTGGCTCGGGCTGGCGGTGTGTGGCCTCTTGCTGGTGCTGCCGCTGCGCGGGGCCGGGCAGGCGATCGATCCGCTCGGTGCCCTGTTATCGCTGGGTGCCGGGGTGTGCTGGGGCTTGTATATCATCACCGGCCGACGCGCCGGACGGGCCCTGGGTGCCAGTACGCCGGCGTTCGGTATGGCCATCGGGGCCCTGGTGGTGTTGCCGTTTGGCTGGGCACAGGCCAGCAGTGGTTTGCTCAACCCGGCGATCCTGGCGGTGGCCGTTGCGGTGGCGGTGCTCTCCAGCGCCATCCCCTACACGCTGGAGATGTATGCGCTGCGCCGCCTGCCGCCCCAGAGCTTTGGCACCTTGACCAGTTGCGAGCCTGCCGTCGGCGCCCTGGTCGGCATGATCTTCCTGAGGGAGAGCTTGCCGCCGAGCCAGCTACTGGGTATCGCCGCCATCATAGCCGCGTCGGTCGGCACCACGCTGGCCGCCCGGCGCAGTTGTTTATGAACGGCTGAGTTGTCTTGCCAGAACTCCCAATCCGACTCCCAATACGAAGTGACTCCAGAGGCGCCACTTAGCACATCCCTGCTGGCTTTTTGCAGCGGTGAGAGTTTTTGGCTGCTATCTCTGTGAGGCGTCGATCCCGGTAATCTATCTGCCCATGCTTTGACGGCCAGGGAGTCTTCACGTTGACAATCGGTAGCGAATTTCAACGAAGATGTTGCCGTAAATAGAAGTCTATTGTGGTGTTTGTGACGTGAACGAGGAAACATCGGGGAAAACAATAAGATGAGGGAGTTGGATTCAATCGAATTGTCGTTATAACCATAAGTTGACATAGCTGAACTAATAAAATCAATTGGTTACAAAACGATTTTTACCCATAAGTTGACATAAAAATAAACCATAAGCTGACATAGAGTGACAAGGCCTCGCATCGACATAAAATCGGAGTTGTAAGTTTACAAAATCGATTGGTAGCATCCACATCAAATCAGACCTCGTTCCACAAAGGACACGGCGTCTCTTCCAGCAACAATGACATGACTCAGCGTGCGCACATCCATCAGCGCCAGCGCTTCCTTGACCATTTCGCGCGGATACACCGAAGCACTGTCGATGGTGCCCCGGAACATCTCGGCGTATTCGATCAGGCGATGCTGGTTATCGAGGAGCAGCACCGCGAAGACTTTGTGCTCCAAGCTGGTCAGCTTGGTCCGCAGGTAATCCTTGTGAACGATGAGACCCTGAACAAGTTGGTGCGCTGGATGAACCTGCTCGCCAAAAAGCTGGAATACTCGGAGGGTACGGTCGCCGTTGCCCTGGTCAATGGCAAGAGCGAACAGTCGCGCATCCTGCTGTCGCACACGGATGCGCTTGTTGGCTACAAGTATTGCAACGGCGTCGACAACAACCATCCCGAAGAAGACGTGTGGGTTGCGCATCGTTGGATCGCAGACCTAAAGACTCATACGCAGCATCGCGTATTGCCGAAGCGCCTAGCCGAACCGATCAACAGGTTGATCGCTGTAGTTTCGGACCTGCATCGCAATCACGCGGCTACCAGCTAAGAGGTGTGACCATCCCCTGTCGGGAAGTCAGCCGATAGGCAAGCATTCCTGCGGAGTTGCGCGCCTATTTGCAAAGAGCATTCAGTCTCAGTCCGTAGTCGGTTTTGAGGCTCTTTTCCGCGGGGCCGAAGAAGACAAAGACGGCAAGCACTCAAACAGGCGTTCCGCATAGACGAATCCCATCCGTCTGACCGCCCCCTGATCGAAATACAGCAGCCAAGCAGCAAGTAATGCCAGCGAAATCAGCAGTGTCAAGCCTGAGGCAAGCCCCGGCTCGGCAAGGTGCACCGGGTCAAAATGGGGAGGTACTACCTGCAGAACCTTTGCAATTAGTAATCCGTAGATGATGCCCAAGAGGCACGACACGATGCCGACAGACTTCATCGCCAGCATATTGCGGTGAAATCCATAGGCGATGTTCTCTTTCAGCAAGAGCTGCTTGTTGGACCGAGTGAGTTCGCGAAGCCGCTTGGTGGCGCCGACGTAGATGTCGTCTGCTTTGTCAGGGCTTGCTGATTCTTCTTCTGCTGTTGGCATGGCGATGCCCAGCTTGGCCGTGATCGCCGTGTGGTAGCGCTGCTTGCTGACACCATCGAGAAACTTGTCGCGATGGCGTAACGCGATGGTTGTCGGCATACCGCCCCACTTCGCAACCAGGATCTCTTCAAGCTTCTTCCCGCGCCCGCGAGCTACGCTCGCAAGCGCATAAATGGCACCGCAGCCACCAAGCAAGCCGATCACGCCTGTAAGTACCGGGTGCTTTGCGCCGTAGACGCACAACAAAGGAACGAGCAGCGGTAACGCTACAAGAAGTCCTGGGATTACGCGCACCTTGCGCTCATACGGGTCTTTGACTAGTTCAAAAATATTCGTCATAGGTGCTTAGCTTTGGGCCGACAAGGCATCAATATAGGGTTGAATTTCATCGCGGTTCTTCAAAGTGATCTGCTGCGCGAGAGGGTCGGGTGCTTCCTTGGTATGCAAGCCCAAACGCCTCAGCGTGTAGTACAAGAACGCTTGGCGGCATGGAAGTTTGACCTGTCCGTCTTCCATTCCATAGTCCAACTCCAGGACTCGTTTCTTGGCAGCGGGCAAATCGGGGTGCGGTGCGAGCACCAGCGTCAAAACGGTTTGCCAGTGCGAATCCTGGCTGGTGTCCACTTGGCTCGCTTCGAAGCCGTCGATGCGCAGAATTCGGGCGAGGACGAAATCACTGAAGCGCTGGCGCTTGTGGCAAAACGCACGCATGTGCCAGCGAAAACCGTCATTACCAAGGGCGTGGGGAGACAGCAGACGAACCGATTCGTCCATGGACGTCATGGACTGGTAGCTCACCCAAATGGCTTCCTGCTGCCGAATTGCCCGCACCACTGCTTCGACGGTCTGCTCATTGATCGTGCGCCAGGGGGACGGCGCCCAATCTGTCTCCGGCGCTGAGCCGATAAAACTGGCCGTCGGCTCCACAATTCCCATCTTTGTGGCCAGTAGCTCCGCTAGATAGCGTTGCGCCGAACTACGTTGGTAAAGCGGGTGAAAATTCGGTGCTGCCGTGTAGGTCTTGGAACTGCGGTCGTAAGTCAGGTTGTTCGGTGCCAACTCCGTGTACTTGGCAATGTCCAGTGACGCCTGGGGAACAGATATGCCGAAGTGCTCAGTGAGATCCATTCGATTGATTCGCCGCTCCCAGCGTAAACGGAAATCGATGAATTGAAGTCTGCTTTCCAATCCCCAACTTAGCCCTTTGGGCTCAGCAGGATCAGCGGCAGTGATAGGTTGCTCTTGCATCAGTTGCGCCTAAAAAGTAGACGGATATAAAAAATAGTCGTACATTAACTATACGCGATCATCCTTCGGTCGTCTACCCGGAGACCCCAAGTGCCTACAACCATCACCTTTTTCCCCGTCGACAACGGGGACATGACCCTTATCAAGTTCGGCGATCTTGACGCAACGACCCTGCTGATCGACGTAAACATCCGGCAAGACGCCGACGACCCAGACGGGGAGGCGCGCGATGTCGCCAAGGATCTACGTGATCGACTGAAGAAGGATGAGAACGGCAGGCCGTATGTCGATGCGTTCCTGCTGAGCCACCCGGACCAAGACCATTGCCGAGGCCTGACGCGGCATTTCCACCTTGGGCCGCTGGACAAGTATCCGGATGACAAGAAAGACGACAAGGACAAGAAGATCGTGATCCGCGAGATGTGGTCGTCCCCGATCGTGTTTCGGCGCGCCAGCAAGACGCACACTTTGAGCGACGACGCCAAGGCATTCAACACGGAGGCGCGTCGGCGCGTACAACTGAACCGCGACAAGAATTTCGCCGTTGGGAACGGCGACCGCATTCAGATCATGGGCGAGGACATCGACGGAAAAACCGATGATCTCACTTCGATTGTGCGGAAGGTGGACACGTGCTTCTCGACGATCAACGGCAAGAGTTCTGCATTCTTCTCTGCGTTTCTTCTGGCACCCTTGGATGCCCAAGACGAAGAAGAAGAGGAAGAGTGCCTGGTCAAGAACCAGTCCAGCGTGATCCTGAACATCACATTGGCTGCTGACGCACAGACGCCGGATGGCGCGAAATTTCTTACTGGTGGCGATGCAGAGGCATTCATCTGGAACCGCCAGTGGCAGCGCCACAAAGCCGAAGCCGATGTGCTTGAGTACGACATCATGCAGGCACCGCATCACTGTTCCTGGCATTCGCTGTCATATGACAGTTGGTCCGACTATGGCGAAAAGGCCAAACTCGATGCCGACGCCCGCAAGGCGCTTTCGCAAACCCGTGATGGTGCGATCATCGTCGCTAGTTGCAAGCCGATTGCAGACGACGACAACGATCCGCCCTGCATCCGCGCGAAGCGTGAGTACGTAGCAATCGTGGACGAAGCAAAAGGCGAGTTCTACTGCACGGGCGAGTACCCAAGCGAAAAATCTGTGGAGCCCCTCGTTTTCACCGTCACCGCTCAAGGTGTGCAGCCTCCCTCGAAGAAGGAGTCCGGATCGAAGGCCGCCGCCGTGATCACCTCTGCGCGCACTCCCATGCCGCACGGGGCATCATGACGGGCACCATCGCGGACGTTCTGCATCAACTTCAGCGGCATCGAGGCCTTATCCGCGTTGGCGAGCCAAGGGAAAGTGGTGAATCGACGCAGATTGAAATCGATGTTGCTGTTGAACTGCCGAGCAGGTCTCGGCGCAATGGCGTATCCGAGACCGGCGTGCGCTCGGTCGAAACATGCGTTCTGGTATTCGGCAGTGACTGGCCCCTGTCCGCCCCCAATCCTTTCTTGCGCGCGGACTTCCCACTCAACTTGCCGCACATTAACCCCCATCGCGAAGGCGAATTGGTCTCGCCTTGCCTGTTCGAGGGATCGTTGGACGAGTTGTTGCATCGGTTTGGTCTGGACGCCATTGTCGATCAGCTGATCGTTTGGCTGCACAAGGCCGCAGCTGGGACATTGCTGGACCTCGAACAGGGATGGGAGCCGACGCGTCGAGACAGTTGTCCTTCGACCCTTGTATTCAGTGCCGAGAAGGTCGCGGCCGCCGCTCCCGCTGACGGAACGATTTTGATGGTTCCCGCAGGCTACGTGACGATTGATGGCAAGCTATACGCCATTGTCAATGCCGAACTGACTGCTCAAGTCGATCCTGTGTTCTATCAGGAGGTTCACAACGACAAGCTGGGTAAATGGGGAAATGGCCATACCACCGCCTTCATTGCGCGGGCTCCAATGATCGACGGCCACCCGCATGTAGTCGGACACTATCAACCCGAGACGGTTGTCGATCTTAAGACTCTGCTTGATCGAGCCGCGGAACTCGGCGTCGATCGTGACGCTTTGGCTCAAGGCTTGGGCGGCTACTACGGACGTTCGATTCTGGATATGCAGCAAGACTCGCGTGGCTGGACGCATGGCTTGTATGCGATTGTGATTCTGACTGTTCAAAGACCAGTGTCGCTTGTGGGCTCACCAGGGAGAAGTATCGAGGTATTGCCCTACGTGGTGCGCTATGAACTCAACGCTCAATCGCTCCTGGAGCGAAACGCCACGGTTCACCCAGCTTTTCACGCACATGCGTTGTCTCCCGAACTGCTGGCGAGAACGTCCGGCATTCCATCAGTGGCTACATCGCAGCCGCTAGTCATGCTCGGCTGCGGAAGCGTGGGATCGAAAATCGCGATGCAACTGGGGCGAGCGGGTTTCGGCTCAATGACCTTCGTCGATAACGAGTCCATGTCGCCTCACAACGCGGCCCGACATGCACTCATCGAGCGGGCATCGGTGCTGGTCCCACCTCGGAAGTCGGCGCTGATGAAGACGGCCTTCGAGTTGCTGTCGCATCTTCAATCGCGAGCGTTCGACATCGACGCAGTGACTCTCTTGGTCGATGCTGCGCAGTTTGCTGCAACTGTTCCGCAAGATGCGGCCCTCATCGTGGATGCGACGGCCTCACTTCAGGTGTTGGCCGCAGAAACACAATCAACGGCGCTGAACCAATCCCTTGCGCGGTTGGCACGGATCGTCATGTATGGACAGGGGCGCTGTGTCGCGGTTTTGCTCGAAGGGCCTGGTCGCGCCGGCCGGGTTGACGACCTTACGGCATTATTGTTCGAGTGCTGTCGGTTTGTACCGGAACTGCGGGCGTCGATTGCCGGCGATACGTCTGAGCCGACACGTATTTTTGTGGGCGACAACTGCCGTTCACTGACGATGCCAATGTCAGATGCCGTTGTTTCGCGTTCTGCTTCATTGGCTGGCCTGCAACTGGAACGCTGGCTCGTTGGCGGGCTCCCGAAGGAGGCGACGCTTTGCGCCGGGGTCTCGGATGCCGAAGGCCTCGGCATGGCATGGACCAGCGCCAGCCTCGGCCCGACAACTGTGCTCGACGTAGCGGACGATGGTGGCTGGAACATTCGGGTTCTGCACCCTGTCGTGCAAGCGATCTATGCTGATGCGCTGCGCTGGGGCGCTCTGGAAACAGGCGGAGCCTTGGTCGGTCGCGTCTCGTTTGAGAATCGAACCATCATCATTGCTGGCATCGTGGATGCGCCGCCTGACAGCGTTCGAGAAGCGGCCCGCTTCGTTCTCGGAACCAATGGGCTTGTTCAAAATTTGCGCATGGCGAATGAAACCTCTTTGGGGTATCTCGCCTTCATCGGTACTTGGCACAGCCATCCGAAAGGCGGCGCACATTCGGGCATAGACCGAAATACATTGCGAGGCATCGCCGAGGATGCTGGCGGTCTTCCCGCCGTGTCTTTGGTATGGACTCCGACGGGACTCAGGTGTGCGGTGGATCGCTGGTAGAGGTAAAGCCGTCTGTACTTTATTGGCATAGAACGAGAGGGATGTATGACTGACTATTTCGAGATCGATTTTCTTGGCGTCGAATCAGCGAAAAGCGGGGATGCGATCACGCTGCGCTATTCGGTGAATGGCACTGAGGGCGTGCACGTCGTTGACGGTGGGTATCTGGATACGGGAGATCAGATCGTCGAGCACCTGAAGACGTACTATGGAACAACAGTCATCGACCATGTAATCCTCACACACCCCGATCGCGATCACGCCAATGGGCTGCGAAAAGTCCTAGAGCAATGCACAGTCAAAAATCTTTGGATCAACAGGCCGTGGATCTATGCAGATCAGTTAATTGATCGATTCGAGACCTACGAATCAGTTGAGGCACTGAGACGGAAGTTGCGCTCCATCTATGATGCTACGGCAATTCTTGAGGATATTGCGGTAGAGAAGGGAATTCCAATCCATGCCCCTCTTCAGGGGCAGAGCATCGGCCCCTTCATGGTGATGGCACCAACCCTAGGACGCTACTTTGACCTGATTGTGGACTCCGCGAAGACTCCGGAAGCCGTTGAGGAAAGTGCCTTAGATAGCGTGCTGAGCAGCATATCCCGGGCAGTGAAGGCCGCGACAGCCTATATCAAGTCCCTGTGGGGCGAGGAGTATTTTCCGCCGGAGCCGACCAGTCGTGAGAATGAAATGAGTGTGGTGCAGTCGGCTGTCCTGAACGGTCATCGTGTCATGCTTACCGGCGATGCCGGGCGTGAAGCGCTGCAAGAAGTGATTGACTACGCGCCTTTCGCGGGACTCGCATTGCCAGGCATTCGGTATTTCCAGGTGCCTCATCACGGTGGGCGGCACAATGTTTCGACTGAAGTTCTGGATCAACTGGTTGGTTCGCGGTTGGATAGTATGCCGGATAAGCATACTTGGAATGCCATTTGTAGTTCTGCCAAGGCCGATGAGGATCACCCGCGGAAGTCGGTGGTTCGTGCTGTATTGCACCGGGGTGGGCACTGGGCGGCAACTGAAAGCCAGAATATCCGCATTGGGGCGGGCATTACCCGCGATGGCTGGGTATCAATTCCTCAAGCAGAGTACCCCGAGGAGCAAGAGAGTTGAGTGGCGTTCCTCGCGACTGCAGATTGTCGCAGAATCTGGATCGCAAATGGCACCAGATCGGAAAACTCGATCAAGGTCCGTGATGGGCCCGGCTTTCGATCTGCGATTTTGTACCCAACATCCAGCGCATACACGCCCGTCAGCACAGGACGGAAACGATCAATGATGCGCTTGGCAAAAGCGTGAAAGGTATAGCTGTCAAACCGCGAGGCAAACTCGGAACCACAGCGTCGCTTTACTCGATCTTTCAGGTTACTACTGGCATCAACCTTGAACGAAATGGCCAAAATCCGTTTGGGATAACGACAAGTCCCAGTGCGTAGCAGGAAGTCTGCCCGCTGCGCAAGCATTTCGGTCTTGCCCGCTCCTGGGCCTGCTGTCAGTGCGAGACTGCGCACACGCTCCTTGGCTGCCAGCAATGCATTTGGTTCAAGAGTCAGCCCATCGGCAGGCTTCCAGGCATCGACCGCAATCACTCAGGCAACTCCGCGAGTTTGGCGATGACGGCATCAGCCAATCTGCTCAGCGATGCTGGCATGTCAGCCAGCAACTCTTCATTTGTCAGCTGAGCCAGTGCATCGATATGGGCTGCGGGTTTGCTACCAAGCTTGAAGCGCTGATGGTAGGTGTTGAATAGCTTTTGTTCGTCTTTTCTGTACTGGTTTGCGTCGTGGTGCTTTTTCCCGAGGACTGTCTTGATCGTTGCTTCATCCGGCTCTTCCCTTTCGACGCCATAGGCTTCTGGAAAGGCAAGCAACATCGCGAAGTCGAGGTCCAAGGGTTCAGAAAAGTATACTCCGCGACTTTCCAATTCGCGGAACACACTCTTATTCTCGGCTCCAAAACAGTAATGTGTTCGAACTGGGGCTACCGTGGTGTTCCATTTCGGCAGGACCCAGTCTTCAGGAAGCACATTCGCTGGTTCAAACTTTGCCAGTTGGTCGTTGACGACCTTTATTCGCCCCCAGCCTGCAGCATACCGATCAACATCCAGATCAAGGAGTGTCAGATATGGGATCTGCAAAGCCGACAGCAGGCGCCAGAAGTGATTGACGTGCCTGCCCCCAAGCGGGGCAATCGTGACGGCGGACTCGTCAACGGGCGCCCCTTTGGCCTGCAGTAGACGTGGCAACACTATTTCTTCGCTATCGCCTTCTCCAAGAATGACAAGCCGCGAGAAATAGACTTCTGGAAAGGCTTGCACTGCCTCGCGCACAAACTTGTGAGCCTCATCAGCTGCATCTGGCAGCTGGATATGAGTGACGCGCGTTATTCTCGCCTGGGTCAGCCGCAGATAGCGAATACGTTCTGGAGCGACACGCCGCAGCATCGACGGCGCGTGGGTCGCAATCAGTGCTTGTGCGTCATCACCGCTGGTCATCGCGTTGAGCGCATTGACGATCCGTCCAAGGTAGTGCGGCGAGAGGCTGTTTTCTGGCTCTTCTACCGCCACCACCGTAAACACGGGCGGGCGTAACTTATCTGCATCGAAAGAATCGTCTTCTTCAGCTAGGACCGCGCGACCAATGGCTTGTGAAGACAGCACGAGGGACAGGTACAACATCGACTTTTGACCGTCGCTCAGTCGCGAGAAATCGACCAGCTGCTTGTCATGACCCGGCGTGAATGAAACCGACATGTGCCGTAACAATGCCTCGATCTCAGACGCGACAAATGTGAGCTTGGGGTCGGCAAAGAAGCTTCCCTTGTGCAAAGCACTCCATACCGATTTCAAACTGGTGCTAAACGCATTTATTGGCGGATTGGCCGCCAAGCTGTCGCTGATTTGGTCGGTCAGGTCCTTGATGACAGTTCGCTCTGCATCCCAGTTCACCGCACGCAGCATGCGTCCCAGCAGGGCATTAGCTCCATAGGCAATGTGATCTGCGGGATCACGGCGTGCAGGCAGGTAGTGAACGTGGATATGGTTGCGTTCAGATCGGGGGACTTGAGCAGTGGTTAGTGGCGAGCCATCTGCATCGATGTCCAGCACATAGATTATGCTTTCTTCAATGTCCCCATCCAAGCCCATGGTGGCGGTGAGGCGGAATCGCACGCGCGGTGTGCCATCGATTTCGTCAAGACGCATGTGGCCGAAATGAGGCGCTACCGTGCTGTTGTCTTCGTCGTCGCCAAGTTCCGGGAACAGGAAGTCGGCTTCGATCCATAGCTGACGCTCAGCAGGCGGTGCCGCCTCGTTGAATGGGACATGAAAGTCCGAGCGCAAGATTCGGCGCAGTGATGGATCAAAGGCAAACAGACGGCACAGGGCTTGGAGTGCTGCTGTCTTGCCTGAGCCGTTAGGGCCGATGAGGTAAGTAATCTCCTCCAACCGAATTTCGGTGGGCTCAGCACCAAAAGCCTGAAAGTTCGATAGGCGTAAGGTATTCAGTTTCATCAGGTCCTGCTCAGTTGGAGAGAATAAATATCAAAATTACAGAATTGAATCGCCCAAAATAGCCTAGACACGTCCCAGCCGTTCTCGATGAATGGCCTAAAACTCAACATGGCTCAGCAGATCATTGGAATCATGCTCATGATTGCTGTTGTAACATATCATGTAATGTTGGAGTCAAATGAAAGCCAGATATGTTCACAATCCTGAATTGCCATTAATGATCTACAAATGTTGGTGTCAAATGAAATCCAGATATGTTCACAATCCTGAATTGCCATTAATGATCTACATCTGAATTAACCATTTTGGATGATTGTCGAATCTCTTTCAGACGCTGGGTAATGGTGATTCTCGTCTCTGGTAAAGCGGCATCAAAATCCATAGATTGAATCCTTCTCGGTGACGATTTGGAGGCAAAAGATGAACAAGGACTCTAAAACTCAGCACATTACCCTTGCCACTGGGAACGTTTTTTCTGACTTGGGGTTTGCTACGGAAGAAGCTGCCGCGTTGGCGGCGGCGTCGCAACAAGTCATATCTGGGAAATTGGCCATCAGTGAGTCACTGGAAACAGAGGCCGGTGGGCAGGATAGATCAGTAGTGGAAACAGCGTCCTCTCAGGAACACTCGTAAACTACCTTGCGACCGGTAGCTCATCCCATGAAGTGGTGTAGCGCGGGCTCAAGTGGTCGCGTTTCATCATCCACTCCGAGGCATCCACACCTTTCGAGGCAAAGCCTATATGGCCCAGGTCGCTCTGGTTGATGGCATCGATCACCGCCATTAGCCGGCGGTCGGGTGAGCCAGGATTGTCGAACAGATCTGCCTGGTAGTGGTCCCGCGGCGTGAACGAACCGAGAATGACGCCGCCTTTTTGATAGCGGAATCCGTCACGCCAGATGTGGGGCAGCAATTGGGTTACATGATGCAGAAGCTCGCGAGTATCGTCAGTTGGCCGCAGTAGCTTGGCCGAAATCTGATTGCCATAGTAAGGCTCGCCTTCGCTAAAGGGGCTGGTGCGAAAGAAGATGCTCAAATGCTGGCAGCGCATCTTCTCGTGGCGTAGCTTCTCGGCGGCTCGCTCCATAAAGGCCGACAACGCTTGATGCATGCTGGCTTGCTCTGTAATTCGTTCGCCGAACGAGCGACTGCTGACGATTTGCTGCTTGGCCGGGGTGTCTATCGTTAGCTCCGAGCAGGGGATGCCGTGCAGCTCCTGGACCACGCGCTCTACGACCACACCGTAACGTTGGCGGATCTGTTTGGGATGCACAGCAATCAGATCTGCCACGGTTACCACGCCTTCAGCCTGCAGCCGCTTATTCAGGGCGCGTCCAATACCCCAAACCTCATCGATTGGGGTGATAGCCATCAGCCGTGCTCGGCGTCCCTCGTCGCGAATATCGACAACACCTCCTGTGGCCGGCCACTTTTTTGCGGCGTAGTTCGCCAGTTTGGCCAGGGTCTTGGTTGGGCCAATACCAACGCCGACGGTAAGACCCGTATACCGCTGGATGGTGGCCCGGATTTGGTGCCCAAAATCAACAAAGTTACCGGCCCAGAGTGAGCCGAGCTCAATAAACGCCTCATCAATCGAGTAGACCTCAATCGCAGGAACCATGCTCTCCAACGTGGACATCACGCGCTGGGACATATCGGCATAGAGCGCATAGTTGCTGGAGAAGCAGACTCCGCCAGCGCGTTCAAACTCCCGCTGGATCTTGAAATAGGGACCAGCCATCTTGATGCCCATTTTCTTGGCTTCGGCAGAGCGGGCTACCACGCAGCCATCGTTATTGGATAGCACAACAATCGGACGGCCCACCAAGTCAGGCCGGAACAAGCGCTCACAACTGGCGTAGAAGTTGTTCACATCAACCAGGGCTATGGCGGTGGTCATCTTAGTGCTGGCACTGCTTGTGGATGACGAAGGTCACCACGCCAAAAATCTCTAATGACTGTTCGGCCTGGAACAGGATGGGTTGGTAGTTGGCGTTGGCTGGCTGCAGGGCGATATTCGGCGTGAGCTGCAATATCTTCACGGTGAACTCACCATCAACACAGGCGATCACTGTATCGCCATGACGTGCAGTCACAGAGCGATCCACAACCAGCAGATCGCCATCCAGAATGCCTGCATCCTTCATGCTGTCACCGGCTGCCCGCACGAAGTAGGTGGCCGCAGGTCGGCTGATGCACAACTGGTTCAGATCCAGCGTGGCCTCAACATAGTCCTGAGCTGGGCTCGGAAAGCCGCAGGATGCAGGGGATGCAAAGAGGGGTAACCCGAGAACGGGAGGAGCCTCAGTGGGTCGTAGGAACATGGGTGGCACTCGTTGGCTGTATATAAATACAGTATATGGCGACATCCATGATCGGATCCAGTTCATCTCATCCAATGTCTGCCTGCGAGATGGAACAATACAGAATCGTCATCAGTGATCTGGGCACTTCCCAGCGGTTCTCGGGACAAGATATTTCTATCCTGGTGCGTTGCGGATGAAGTCTGCTAGGGATGGGAAGAACAAGACATGATGACTGGAGAAGAAGATGTAAACTTATGGAGGCAAGGCCCCATGGGGGCCTTGCTAGGGGTCTCACCCGACGTGGCGCTCAGGGACGCTCCGGGGTCAGGGCGAACGCATGAGTGTCTAGTTTTTGAGCGATACGGATAATCCGGCAATCAGCACCTTCTCCAAGTGTTCTGTTTTCA
>NZ_BAAGVN010000098.1:0-2533 GCF_054780855.1 Pseudaeromonas pectinilytica | reverse complement strand
TCCCGTTCTGGTCTGAATCGCTATGCCACCCAGGTGGAAAAGGTGGGGGCCAGTCTGCGCCAGATGCGTGAGGCCACCGCCGCCTTGACTGCGCAACTGGGTGATAAGCCGACGGGCGAGGTGACCAAGCTCATTCTGGAAATGGGGCGTGGCCAGCTGTTCAAACTGTTTATGGCCCAGGCCAATGATCCGGATGCCGAGGTCGATGTCGGCATGCTCAAAGAGGCCATGCTTGCCGCCCAGCGATTGGAGTCCACAGCCATGCAAAGCCATAAGCGGGAGAAAGAGATCCGCCAGGCGTTTGCTGAGGAGATAGCGACCAAGACCGAGCAGATTGTTACCCAGGCAGGCTTGACCAAAGACACAGCCGCGCAGATCCGGCGTGAGATATTGGGGATCGCATGATGGAGCAGACCGCCGTTTCCCGCGCCACCCAGCTCGCCGCCCAATTGGGAACCGAATTCAACCCAGATGATGTGCTGCTGCCATATCAGAAGATCTGGATAGCCGACGACAGCCCGTTAAAGATTGCGGAGAAGTCACGGCGCACGGGTATCACCTGGGCAGAAGCGGCAGACGCCACCCTCAAATCCTCGTTGGCCAAGTCAGAAGGCGGCTCCAATCACTTCTATGTGGGTTCCAATAAGGAGATGGCCCGCGAGTTTATTGATGCTGTGGCCATGTGGGCCAAGGCGTTTAACAAGGCAGCCGGGGATATCCAGGAGGAAGTATTTGCCGATGAAGACAAAGACATCCTGACCTTTGTCGTCTACTTCTCCTCCGGCTTCAAGGTGCAGGCGCTCTCATCCAACCCCTCTAACCTCCGGGGTATGCAAGGGACTGTGACCATTGATGAAGCCGCATTCCACGAACGTCTGGCCGAAGTGCTCAAGGCCGCGATGGCGCTGACGATGTGGGGCGCCAAGGTCCGTTTAATCAGTACCCACAGTGGCGTTGATAACCTGTTTAATCAGCTGATAAACGACAGTCGCGCTGGGAAAAAAGACTTTTCTATCCACCGTATCACGCTGGATGACGCCTGTCGGATGGGGCTTTATCGTCGCATCTGCCAGGTCAAAGGCATGGTGTGGAGCCAGTCAGCCGAGGACGACTGGAAAGCAGGCCTGCTCAAGAGCACGGCCACCGAAGAGGATGCGCTCGAAGAATATTTCTGCGTCCCCAAGCAAGGCGGTGGTGCCTATATCAAACGCTCCTTGATTGAGCGGGCCATGCAGCCGGATATCCCCATCATCCGCTTCACCGCGCCCAAAGACTTCGAGCTGATGAGTGAAGAGACTCGCCTTGCTGTGGGATCTGTCTGGTGTGAGGAAAACCTCAAGCCGTGGCTGGAGAGTCTGGATCAGACCTGCCGCCATGTACTGGGTGAGGACTTTGCCCGCAAGGGTGACTTGTCGGTGTTTGTGCCGCTGGCCATCGCCAGCAATCTGCGTAAGCGGGTGCCGTTCGTGGTGGAGTTGGCCAATGCCCCTTACGAGACTCAGCGGCAGATCCTCTTCTATTTATTGCTGGGGCTGCCTCGGCTGCGCGCCGCTTCTTTTGATGCCACCGGCAACGGCGGTTATCTGGCTGAGGCCGCCCGCCTCAAGTGGGGGGCCAGCATGATCGAATGCGTGATGCTCAATGACCCCTGGTACCGGGAGTGGATGCCCAAGCTCAAGGTGGAGTTTGAAGACGACACCCTGGTGATCCCCCGTCATGCCGATGTTGTCGATGACTTGGGGAAAATCCAGGTCATCAACGGGGTACCAAAAATCGACAAGGGGCGCAGTACCGATGCCTCGGGCCAGAAGCGTCACGGCGATTTTGCGGTGGCGCTGGCCATGGCGATCCGGGCCAGCTGGATGGAGGGCGGAGCTATCGAGTTCACGCCGCTTCCGGGCAAGCGCGAAACCAGTCCGGACGATGACGACGACTATCACCGCTTTGAGCGAGGAGCCTGGTAATGGCACAGAGCAGAATTGTAGATATCCACGGCAACCCGCTGGCCTTTGAGCCAGAGCCGCAGACCGAGAACGACAGCAAGCTGGGGATGCTGCGCAAGCATTACTCCGAGCATCCGACAGTCGGCCTCACTCCGGCCAAAGCTGCTATGGCCTTGCGCGAGGCCGAGCAGGGCAGCCTGCTCCTGCAGTGCGAGTTGGCAGAAGACATGGAGGAGAAAGACAGCCACCTGCAGTCGGAGCTGGGCAAACGTCGCCGCTCGCTGCAGTCAGTGCCCTGGACTATCCAGCCGCCGCGAAATGCGACCCCGGAGGAGAAGCGCGATGCCGCGATGATCACCGAGTTGCTGGAGGACTTCACCTGGTTTGATGACTGCCTGTTCGATGCCAGTGATGCCATCCTCAAGGGCTTCTCTGCGCAGGAGTTTACAGGCTGGGAACAAGTCGAGGGGTTGATGTTGCCCAAGGGTTTGGAGTGGCGCGATCCGGCGGGCGTTGTTGCTCAAATCAGGGAACTATCCCGCAGTTTGGTGATCTGATCTCTTAGGTTCACCACCGGGAGCGCCAGATGG
>NZ_BAAGVN010000097.1:0-20854 GCF_054780855.1 Pseudaeromonas pectinilytica | reverse complement strand
ATGAAGCGTTACGTGGAAGCAATGGGTGGGAAGCTGCGTGTTGATGTTGAGCTTCCTACAGGGAGGCATGTCGGTTTCAACGTCTGAGTAGCCAAGCCGTTTTCCTGATGTTTCACGAAACACCAGGAAAGCATGAAAATCCCAATAAAACCGCGCAGTTGCGCGGTTTTATTGTTTCATAGCGCTGCTTCAAGTTTCCAGAGCAGTCAATGCATGCCTGAGTACGCTAGCGAGTACAGCTCTTGGGGTATGTGCGAATAAATGAGTATAGTGACGCTGTCGCCATGCTAGGGAGTCAGCCACCATGCTTACCGACACGCACTGCCGCAACGCCAAGCCCAAGGAGAAGCTCTACCGCTTGAATGACCAGCGCGGGCTTTACCTCGAAGTCAAGCCCAACGGAGTCAAGGCTTGGCGATACCGCTTCACACTGGATGGCAAGGCCAGCATGTTTGCGCTTGGCGAATACCCTGCTGTTACGCTCTCTGAAGCCAGGGAACGCAGCGAGGCCGCACGCAAACTGGTCAAGCAAGGCATCAATCCCGCCCAGCAAAGGCAGCTCGACCGCATCCGGCAAGCCAGCGAAGCTAAGAACACCTTCGAGATCGTAGCCAAGGAGTGGCTGCAGACAAAGGACTGGGAAGATGTCACCAAGAACCGGCGTCTGGATATGCTTGAGCGCGTGGTGTTCCCCAGTATCGGCAATATGCCGGTTCGCGAAATAACGCCAGCCCATGTCCGCCGTATTCGAGTTCGCCGTCGCCACCCTGCGAGCCGACAGCGACCCGGTTTGGCCGGTACGCAAGGCGCTACCAGCAAACAAGACCCAGCACAAACCGGCGCTGAGTAAAGAGCAGATCGGCAAACTGCTGAGCGACTTCGCAAACCACTGCTGCAGCTTTCAGGTAAGTCATTGCATGCAACTGATGTGGTGGACCCTGGCGCGACCGACCGAAGTGGCCGAGGCGGCCTGGGATGAGTTTGACCTTGAGAAGGCTGTTTGGCGTATCCCGGCGCAGCGCATGAAAGCACGCAAGGAGCACGTCGTGCCTCTGCCACGACAGGCAGTGGAGATGCTCAAAGGACTGCATGCCATTACCGGCAACCGCAAGCACCTGTTTCCTGGCCGGGATGATCGCAACGCCCCTATGTCCGCCGCATCGCTTCGCCAGGCGCTCAAGGTTTTGGGGTGGAGTGGCGCTTATAGCCCACACGCCACGCGGACCAGCGGCAGTACCCGTCTTAACGAGATGGGCTACCGCCCCGATGCCATCGAGGCGCAGCTTGCCCATGCCGACCAGAACAATGTGCGTCGTACCTACAACCACGCCACCTATTTCGATGAGCGTCGCGCCATGATGCAGGATTGGGCGGACAGATTGGACGAATGGAGAGCGCAGGCACAGGCATGAACACAAAAATCATGGCTCCAGATATTCCCAACTCCGATGTCGTTGCCGAGCTGCGCGCTAGAGCTGAGGCAGCCTGCGACCGATATGGCGTTCAGCACCGCGAGCAATGTGTAAATGCTTTCTTGCGGCTGGCAGAAAGTTTTCGTTGGCGTACGATGCCGCCCCCTGAAATTGAAGAAGGCACACTTGAGCAACTCAAAAGACTCCGAGATGCAGCGTCCCGGTTAAGCAAGGCGCTTCGAAGCCTGGATGAAGAGTCGGCGGCGCTATTGCCCGAATTTCTGAGGAAGGACCTGCCTACCCATAAGCTGTTCTGCGAGTCGCTACACTCCGTGAGCAGGCAACTGTCAGCGCCCGGAGCAAGCAGAGAACATGAGGCCAAGGAACTGATCGCCAAGCAGTTTATCGTCACCTGCCAGCAATTCAGAATTCCGATCAAGTGGAGCAAGGAGTTCGAGTACCACTCGGTGAACAGCAAGAACGAGCCATCCGCCTATCTCCTCGGCGCCATCTATGCTGCAGGCGGCATGAAGACCGATGCTGAAACCACGCCTGCTCATCGCGCCAATCACTATCTGGGGCGTTTCAGCAAAGGATTTACCGTCGATATCGGTGGAGTTGTAGTCCGGGTGCTGCTGAAGAAAACGGTGATAGAGCCCAATCTTTACATATCCCAGATAATAAAAGCCGTCTCCGATGGGTGTGAACTAACCCTACCCACAAGCAGCATCCCTGCGGCATCTTGCCGAGGCTACGAGCTCGGATTGTCTCGACCATTTTTTGAAACATTCGACTGGCACAGCTGAGGCCACTGCTCGACACCGGTTTGCATGCCGGGTGATTTCAAGCTCGAAAATAGGGAGTGCAGGTGACAACCGTACTCCCTGACTTCGTGACCAGATCTTTTGCATGATCCGTTCGTGTTTCAACACGTTACGGGGAACAGCATGCAAATCATCAAGACGCAGGATGTCTGCACGAAGATATCGATCAGCCGGACAACCCTCTGGCGACTTTGCCAGACTGAAGATTTTCCGAAGCCAGTTCGGCTAGGCCCAGGCGGCCGTTCGATTGGCTTTTTTGCCCACGAGATCGACGCATGGCTTGAGACTCAGGCTGCGGAGCGTGAGCACGCCGGTTGTCTGGCTCGCAAGAGGGCGAAGTCATGAGCCGCATCCGCGTTGACGACTCCGCCGAATACTGGTGGTCTCTACCTTGCAGCCTGCTGCGCGATTCGCGGCTGAGCTATGAAGCACGAGGCGTGGCTTGCCACTTGCTCTCGCTGGGCCGCAACTGGCAGTTGCGCGCTGTCGCACTGCCGCGCGTGCTGCACGATCAGTCACGCGCGAAAGGCCATCTTGGGCGAGACCTTTGCCGCCGCATCCTGCGCGAGCTTGAAGATGCCGGCTACCTGGCACGGAGGAAATTCCAGGACGAGGAAGGGCTTTGGCGATGGGAGTCCGTGTTGACTCCCGTTTCACAAAAAGTGTCACAGACATCCATGGCCGGCTTGGCCGGCGACGGAGAAACCGTGGACGGCACATCCGTCGCCGGTGAGGGCGGTGATATATGTGTAGGTGAATACAAGGAAGAAGTAGTAGTAAAAAATATAAAACCACTACTACAGACAGGGGCTGTGGATAACTCTCCGAGAACGGGAGAGGCTTCCGCGCTCTTGGACTTGTCGCACCCTTCTCTTCTGCCCTACCTGCGCGTCATAAGCGACGTAACCCGCCGCTTCGGGCCCTCGCTCTCAGCACAACAGATACAGCTTGTCGCCGACGAGCTGGCTGGCGTGCTATCGGCGGCCGGTAGTGGCAAGCACGCGGGCATCCGTTCCGTGCGCTCATGGCTATTGGCCGTGATGAATAGCGCTGTCGCGGGAGAATTCATCCCTGAATTCGCACCGAGTATCGCCCGCTGGCGAAAGAACCGACAGGAGGCGATGGAAGCATCGGCATCGCGCGCCTCTGTGCAACAGTCAGAAGCCGAGCGTCAAAAGACAAAGGCTGAACGCGCAAAGGCCATCGCCGATTTGAAAGCGATGTTTCATGGCCGAAAGCAATGATCGACGCGGATGAGATGCTTGCGCTGATCGAATCGTGCCGGCACGAGATGCAAGCCATGCTTCCGGCCGATGAATTTGCCAGCTTGAGTAGCAAGACCAGGGAAGACTATCGCCAGCTCGGCCGAACGCTGCTGCAGCGTGCCCGCTACGCCGAAGGTGGGGTGGCCGAAGTCATGACGGCCACCCAGCGTCCGACAACCTTCTACAAACGCGTCGCAGCGCTTCGCTACTGCCTGTACGCCGATCTTGTCGAGCAGCTGAAAAGCCTGCGTTCCGCGCTCTCTGCTCGACCTATGGACAGGTTGCAAGTAATGGCCATTCATGCCCAATTGCAGCAACAGCGGACGGTGTTGCGCGAGTTCCAGGTAGCCTGGCAACGGGGTCCTGCCGGTGAGCGCCGCAAGCGTGCCAGCAAGCGCCAAGCCTTGCGCGGCCTCCCCGCCGACTGGCGCGAGCAACTGTATCAGCGTGCTGCAAAAGGCAAGTATGCCGATGCAATTTTGGTCGCCGCGCTGACCGGCTGCCGCCCGGAAGAGCTGCGGCACGGTGTGCTTATTAGCTGGGCAGACAATCCGCCCAGCGGCATGGGCGAGATCGGATTCGAGATCGATGGCGCCAAGGTCAAGGCGCATCAAGGCCAGCCGCAGCGCTTGATCATTTATCGCGCAGACGATCCTCATCCGTTGCTGGAGGCTCTGCGTGCCCGGCTAGCGGGGCGGCGGGAATTGCTCGTTTGCATTGACAGCCCGGTCAACTTCACCGTCGAAATCCGTCGGCTGGCACGTAGCCTTTGGCCGAAGCACAAGCACGCTATCACGGCTTACTGCCTGCGCCACCAATGGGCGGCCGACCTGAAACGGCACGCGGCTGCGGATTCAGTCAGCCAGGGGCTGGGACATGCCAGCGCCAAAACACGGCGTCACTACGGCCAAGCCAATCAGGCCAGCAGCCGGCATGCACTGCTACCCATCGTCATCGAGGCTGAGCGCCCTGTAAAGCCGACCGCCGCTAAGGTGCCGTGTTATCGAGCAGCCTCAAGCACGGAATCTACGCCCTGACGAGAATCGTGGCGAGGTGGAGCAAAATGCAGTACATTTGCGTGACATTACTGACGAGACGCTGCCATGTCACGCCTGAAGGACGAAACCCTATCCATCCGCACCTCCGCTGAGATCAAGCAACTTCTGCGCTTGGCTGCTGATCGCGAGCGCCGCTCGGTGGCTTCGATGATCGAAATCCTGGTGCTGGAGTACGCCCGCGCGCACGATCTGCACGCCGATGGCCTCGCGAAAACGCCAGTCAGGAGCACGCCATCCAAATGACGCAAGCAGCTTTGACAATCACACTCAACCAGCTTGAAAGCCACCTCTGGGAATCCGCCAACATCCTGCGCGGCCCGGTGGATGCGGCTGACTTTAAGACCTACATCTTCCCGCTGCTGTTCTTCAAGCGCATCTGCGATGTCTGGGACGAGGAGTACCAGGAGATCGTTGATGAGACCGGCGACGAGCAACTGGCCTGGTTTCCGGAGTCGCACCGCTTCCAGATCCCGGAAGACTGCCACTGGAACGACGTTCGCACCAAGGCCAGCAATGTCGGGACGGCCCTTCAGCGCGCGATGCGCGAGATTGAGAAAGCCAACCCCGACACCCTGTACGGCGTGTTCGGTGATGCCCAGTGGTCGAACAAGGATCGGCTGTCTGACGCCCTGCTCAAGGACCTGATCGAGCACTTCTCCAAGCTGCCGTTTGGCAATAAGAACGTCAACTCGGATCTGCTTGGCGACGCCTACGAATACCTGATCAAGAAGTTCGCCGACGCCACCAACAAGAAGGCCGGCGAGTTCTACACCCCGCGCAGCGTCGTGCGGCTGATGATCGACATGCTCGATCCCAAAGAAGCCGAGACCATCTACGACCCGGCCTGCGGTACCGGCGGCATGTTGCTGGCCGCCGTGCAGCACGTGAAGGAACAGCATGGCGACGTGAAGCGGCTGTGGGGCAAGCTGTACGGACAAGAGAAGAACCTCACCACCTCATCCATCGCGCGGATGAACCTATTCCTTCACGGCATTGAAGACTTTCAGGTGGTGCGCGGCGACACGCTGCGCAACCCGGCCTTCTTCGAGGTCGATCGGCTGGCCACGTTCGACTGCGTGATCGCCAATCCGCCGTTTTCGCTGGAAAAGTGGGGCGAGGACCTGTGGCTGAACGATCCCTTCGGCCGCAACTTTGCCGGTCTGCCACCCTCATCCAGCGGTGACTTCGCGTGGGTGCAGCACATGGTCAAGTCGATGGCCGACGTCAGCGGCCGGATGGCCGTGGTGCTGCCCCAGGGCGCCCTGTTCCGCAAAGGTGTGGAAGGCAGCATCCGCCAGAAACTGCTGGAGATGGATCTGGTCGAGGCCGTGATCGGCTTGGCGCCCAACCTGTTTTACGGCACCGGCCTGGCCGCGTGCATCCTGGTCTTACGCAAGCGCAAGCCAGCCAAACACAAGGAGAAGGTGCTGATCGCCGATGCGTCACGCCTGTTCCGCCGGGGGCGCGCGCAGAACTATCTGGAGCCCGAGCACGCCGCCGAGATCCTCGGCTGGTATCGCGGCTTTGCCGATGTGCAGGACGCGGTCCGCGTGGTCAGTCTCGACGAGATCAAAGCCGAAGACTGGACACTGAACATCTCGCGCTACGTCCTGCCGCCGCTACAAGAAGACATCCCGCCCTTGCCTGAAGCCATCGCCGCCTTCAAGGAGGCGCTCACCCGTTGCCGCGAGGCTGAGGACCGACTTGCCCTGGTCATGTCTGAGGGAGGGTGGCTCAAGTGAATGATGATCGCCAGTTCGAAGGAAACGTAATTTTCACTGAAGAGATGGTGAACGCAGCCATGGGACGATTGCGGCAAAAGCTAGCGTCCCAAGGCGACGCATTTGGTGGCAACGCCGAGACAGTTCAGGAAGACCAAATGATGGATTGCGATGAACAAGACGATGACCTGCAGATCGATGATCTGTTGCCATTCACGCCGACAGAAAAGCACCTCATCGCTCAACTGGGAGATGCTGTACGCAAACGCATGGTGTCGGCTGAGCCGGACACACTAAGGAAAATTGCAGCGTTCCTTTACGCACTGGAGCGACTCCCTTACGCAACATCGGACGTCTCGCTTGATCTGGCAATCATGGAGCGCATCAACGAAAACCTGGCGTACGTGAGCGTGGAGTTGGATGGTCACTCTTTCCGGCTTTCCACCGGGGGGGCGGTGTACTCGCCGGATGTGGGAGGCGATAGCTTCTCCGAGACGGTGTTCGAGATCGAGACTGGAGGTTTTCGTGAAGGCTCAACCAGTGCGTTCAGCGACTGGCTAGATGCCTTCGTTTCCGCTTCCGGAACAATCGAGATCCAAGGAGATGACGATGCCGATCTGACGGAGCCCGCACCGGGAGATGGCTGGGACCGCCTAGAGCGGTACTGGGAGTCGAACGTGGAGGATACCGATGGCTGGTAAGCGCATTAGTCAGCAAGAACTCGAAAGCTACCTGTGGGGCGCCGCCGTGCTGCTGCGCGGCCTCATCGACGCCGGCGACTACAAGCAGTTCATCTTCCCGCTGCTGTTCTACAAGCGCGTGTCGGATGTGTGGGAAGAAGAATACCAAGCGGCCTTGGCCAACTCAGGCGGCGACCTCTCCTACGCGCAGTTCGCGGAGAACCACCGCTTCCAGATTCCCGAGGGTGCGCACTGGAACGATATACGCCAGACCCCAAAGAACGTCGGTGCCGCCATCCAGAAGGCCATGCGCGCCATCGAGACCGCCAACCCAGATCTGCTCGACGGCATCTTCGGTGATGCGCCATGGACCAACCGCGAGCGCCTGCCCGATGAAACGCTGAAAAACCTGATCGAGCACTTTTCGACACAGACACTCTCGGTGGCCAACGTGCCGGAGGACGAGCTCGGCAACGCCTACGAGTACTTGATCAAGAAGTTCGCGGACGATTCAGGCCACACCGCCGCCGAGTTTTACACCAATCGCACCGTCGTCCACCTGATGACGCAACTGCTCAGCCCGCAGGCGGGCGAGTCGATCTACGACCCTACCTGCGGTACCGGTGGCATGTTGATCTCGGCGCTGGACGAAGTGAAGCGCTCGGGCGGCGAGTACCGCACCCTCAAGCTCTACGGCCAGGAGCGCAATCTCATCACCTCATCCATTGCCCGCATGAACCTGTTCCTGCATGGCGTGGAGGACTTCGAGATCATTCGGGGTGACACCCTGGCCGAACCCAAACACATCGAAGGCGATCGCCTGCGCCAGTTCGACGTGATCCTGGCCAACCCCCCGTACTCCATCAAGCAGTGGAATCGCGAGGCCTGGAGCAGTGACAAGTGGGGCCGCAACACGTTAGGCACACCACCCCAAGGCCGCGCCGATTACGCCTTCCAGCAGCACATCCTGACCAGCCTCACCGCCAAGGGGCGCTGCGCCGTGCTCTGGCCCCACGGCGTGCTGTTCCGTAACGAAGAACAGGCCATGCGCGCCAAGATGGTCGAGCAAGACTGGGTCGAGGCCGTCATCGGCCTGGGGCCCAACCTGTTCTACAACTCCCCAATGGAGTCGTGCATCCTCATCTGCAACCGCAAGAAAACGGCTGCGCGCAAGGGCAAGGTGATCTTCATCGACGCGGTGAACGAGGTGACCCGCGAGCGGGCGCAGAGTTTTCTCAAGCCCGAGCACCAGCAGCGCATCCTGAGCACTTACAAGACCTTTACCGATGTGCCCGGTTTCGCCAAGGTCGCCACTCTGGCCGAAATCGGCGCCAATGCCGGCAACCTCTCGATCCCGCTGTACGTGAAGCGCATTGCTGCCGCCATCGCCACCGACAGCAATGGTGACGCAGTATCGCTGCGCTCTGCCTGGGACCAATGGCAAACCGATGGCCGCGCGTTCTGGCAACAGATGGATGCGCTGGTCGAAACGCTCGATGGACAGGAAAAAATGGATTAATCTTTACCTAATGGGTAAAAAATATAGAATGGAGCGCCTTTGAAGATTGGCTACAAGAACAAAAAGCTTCAAGACCTGTGCCAAAAGCGTGCTGTAGCCGATAGGAAGCTCGGGGCGGACTGCGCTCGTAAGTTGATGCTACGCCTGCAAGCTATGGAGGCGGCAGAGCGCGTTACCGATCTGGTTGCAGGCAATCCGCACCCACTCAAGGGAGACCGTGCTGGAGAGTTTGCCCTCGACCTGGCCGGCGGCTGGCGTCTGACTTTCGTACCCGCCCATGATCCTTGCCCCACCAAGCTGGATGGCGGCATTGACTGGGCGCAAGTGACCATCGTTACCATTGAATATATCGGGGACTACCATGACTGAACTGAGTGCTCCATTTGCGCCGGATTGGGTGTTGGCTCCCGGCGAATCCATTCTTGACCTGGCCGAAGAGCGTGGCTGGTCACAAGGCGAACTGGCCCAGCGGCTGGGCTATAGCGAAAAACACATCAGCCAGCTCATCAATGGCAAGGTTCCGATCACCGTGGATGCCGCACAAAGGTTAGAGCGTGTGCTGGGCAGCTCCATTGATTTTTGGCTGGCGCTGGAAGCCAATTACCAAAAGCACAAAGCCCGATTGGAAGCAGCAGAACGCCATGCCAGCTGGATTCCCTGGCTAGATGAGCTGCCCGTCAAAGAATTGATGAGCAGTGGCGCGATTGCCAAGGTGCGCAACGATGACAAGAACAAGCCGGGTATTGTCGAGTCCTGCCTGCGCTTTTTTGGTGTTGCCTCGCCTGATGAATGGCGCAGCCACTACGGCGGTATGCAAGTTGCCTTTCGTCGCAGCCGGGACGAACAAAGTGATGTGGGGGCCATCTCAGCCTGGCTGCGCATGGGTGAACAGGCGGTTGAAAAACAAGAGGCACCCAAATACGACAGGGCTCGTTTAACAAAAGCCCTAAATGAAATTCGCACACTGACCTGTGAGCCTCCGGAAGTCTTTCATCCACGCATGGTTGAGCTTTTAAGGGCGGCAGGTGTGTTGCTGGCAGTTGTTCCCGCAATCCCACGTGCCCATGTAAGCGGTGTGGCGCGCTGGCTTAGCCCAACCCGACCGCTCATACAGCTTTCTCTTTATGGCAAGACCAACGACAAGTTCTGGTTCACCTTTTTCCACGAGGCGGCCCACATCCTGCTACATGCAGACAGCAAAGAAGCCAAAAAATCCATCTTTCTGGATGACCCTAACGCCAGCCATAGTGCCGACCCGCGCGAGCAGGAGGCCAACCAATGGGCAGGCAATGTTCTGATACCGCAGGAATACAGCAACGCTCTCGTTACGCTTCGTACCAAAGATGCTGTCAGATCCTTTGCTGAAAGCATTGGCATCCACCCCGGCATCGTCGTGGGGCGCTTGCAGCATGATCACCTCATTGAGCCTTCATGGATGAATGATCTGAAGCAGAGCTTTCGATTCAAGGAAGCTGCAGATGAGTGAAGTAAAAGCCATGAAGCCCGGCTGGCGTCGGGTGAAATTCGGCGACGTGGTGCGCCTATCGAAAGCACGCAGCCAAGATCCGTTGGCCGAAGGCATTGCACGCTACGTCGGCCTGGAACATCTCGAACCAGGTGATTTGCGTATCCGCAGTTGGGGCAGCGTCGCTGACGGCGTGACCTTCACCAGCGTGTTTCAACCGGGGCAGGTGCTGTTCGGCAAGCGACGCGCTTATCAGCGCAAGGTGGCTGTGGCGGATTTCTCTGGGGTGTGTTCCGGGGACATCTATGTGCTGGAGACCAAGGATGCACAGGTCTTGCTGCCGGAGTTGCTGCCCTTCATTTGCCAGACCGATGCCTTTTTTGATCACGCGGTGGGTACGTCGGCAGGCTCCTTGAGCCCTCGCACGAATTGGGCGAGTTTGGCGGACTTTGAGTTCATGCTCCCGCCCATGGATGAGCAGACTAGCCTCGTTGAGGTCCTTCGTGGGTTCGAGGAAGCCATGGAATCTACGGAAATGCTATCGGCTGCCGCTGAAACGCTTCGCCGCTCGCTGATGATTGATCACTTCGAAGCAGTTCACTCGTATCGCCGGAAGGTTTCGGAAATTGGGAGGTGGTACAGCGGCGGGACACCCTCGCGCGGGAATTCTGCTTATTGGAACGGCCCAATTCCGTGGGTCAGCCCGAAGGACATGAAACTGGCCGAGCTTGATTCGGCTGAAGAGACTCTCACGGCTGAAGGTGTTGAGGCGGGATCGAAACTGATGCCCAAAGACACGATCATGATCGTTGTACGTGGAATGATTTTGGCGCATACGTTTCCTGTTGCCCGAACTTTGGTGCCTGCTGCCTTTAATCAGGATATGAAAGCGCTGGTGGTTAGCGATGAGTATCGGCCTAAGTACATCCAGTATTGGTTCGAGTACGCGGCGCCACGCTACCTCCGGCTGGTCTCGGAGTCATCACACGGCACCAAGCGTCTGGAGAGTGACAAGCTATTTTCTCTCGCTGTCCCAAAGATCGACCTTGATGAACAAGATGCATTTATTACTGAAGTGGATGGCGTGCGGGCTGCGGTAGGCAAAGCGAAATCGAGGCACGCTGATGCGATGACGATGAAGCGCTATTTCCTTAACCAGAATCTGACGTCTTGAGGAGGTAGAGCCATGTCATTCACAGAATCCAATACCGTCGAAGCCTACGTCCGCGATCTACTCGCCGGCCCGATCAAGGCTATCCCAGCCAACACCGCCCAGGAGCCTCAAGCCAGCTACGGCCCCAGCCCCAAAGGCATCGGCTGGCGCTACGCTGCTCCGTCTGAGGTGCCGCGCCAGATCCAGGAAGTGCTGGTCGAACACTGGCTGCGTGAGGCGCTGATTCGGCTGAACCCGGAGATTGCCGCTCAGCCCGACCGCGCCGATGAAGTGCTCTACAAGCTGCGCGCCATCGTGCTGTCGGTGCGTTCGGATGGCCTGATCCGCGCCAACGAGGAAATGACCGCCTGGATGCGCGGTGAGCGCTCGATGCCCTTCGGCCCCAACAACGAGCATATGCCGGTGCGGCTGATCGACCTGGATGATCTGGCGCAGAACCAGTACATCGTCACCCAGCAGTTCATCTACCGCGCAGGCCCCACCGAGCGCCGCGCCGATCTGGTGTTGTTGGTCAACGGGCTGCCGCTGGTGCTGATCGAGGCCAAGACGCCAGTCAAGAAGTGCATCAGCTGGGTCGATGGCGCGGTGCAGGTGCATGACGACTACGAGAAGTTCGTGCCCGAGCTCTTCGTCTGCAACGTGTTCTCGGTGGCCACCGAGGGCAAAGCCTACCGCTATGGTTCTATCGGGCTACCGGTCAAGGACTGGGGCCCTTGGCATCTGGATGGCAATGGGGAGGATGGTCAGCACCACCCGCTGAAGTCGCTCAAACTGTCCGCTGAAAGCATGTTGCGCCCACATGTGGTGCTCGACATACTTGGCAGCTTCACCCTGTTCGCCACCAACAAGAAAAAGCAGCGCATCAAGATCATCTGCCGCTACCAACAGTTTGAAGCGGCCAACAAGATCGTCGAGCGCGTGCTAGCGGGTTACCCCAGGAAAGGGCTGATCTGGCACTTCCAGGGCTCGGGCAAGTCACTGCTGATGGTGTTTGCCGCACAGAAGCTGCGCATGCACGCCGGTCTGAAGAACCCCACAGTGCTGATCGTGGTGGACCGAATCGATCTGGACAGCCAGATCACCGGCACCTTCACCGGCGCGGACATCCCCAACCTGGAAAAGGCAGATAGCCGCGAGAAGCTACAGCAGTTGCTGGCGCAGGATGTGCGCAAAATCATCATCACCACGATCTTCAAGTTCGGCGAGGGCCCCAACTCAACAAAAGGGGGCAGCCTGAACGACCGCAGCAACATCATCGCCCTGGTGGATGAAGCCCACCGCACCCAGGAAGGTGATCTGGGCCGCAAGATGCGGGAAGCCCTGCCCAACGCGTTTCTGTTCGGCTTGACCGGCACACCGATCAACCGCGCCGACCGCAACACCTTCTACGCCTTTGGTGCCGACGAGGACGAGAAAGGCTACATGAGCCGGTACGGCTTCGAGGAGTCGATCCGCGACGGTGCCACGCTGAAACTGCACTTCGAACCGCGCTTGATTGATCTGCACATCGACAAGGCCGCGCTGGACGCCGCCTACAAAGACCTGACCGGCGGCCTCTCGGATCTGGACAAGGACAACCTCGCCAAGACCGCCGCCAAGATGGCCGTGCTGGTGAAGACCCCCGAGCGCATCCGCAAGGTCTGTGAGGACATCGTCGAGCACTACCAAACCAAGGTGGAACCCAACGGCTTCAAGGGCCAGATCGTCACCTTCGACCGCGAGTCCTGCCTGCTGTTCAAGGCCGAGCTGGACAAGCTGCTGCCGCCCGAGGCTACAGACATCGTGATGTCGGTGCAGGCGGCGGACAAAAAAGAACACCCTGAGTACGCGCCTTACGACCGGAGCCGCGACGAAGAAGAGCGACTGCTGGATCGCTTCCGCGACCCAGGCGATCCGCTGAAGCTGATCATCGTCACGGCAAAATTGCTGACCGGCTTCGATGCGCCGATATTGCAGGCCATGTACCTGGACAAACCGCTGCGTGACCACACGCTGCTGCAGGCCATCTGCCGGGTGAACCGCACCTACTCGGAACAGAAGACCCACGGCTTGATCGTGGACTACCTCGGCATCTTCGACGACGTGGCGGCAGCGCTGGAGTTCGACGACCAGAGCGTCAAGCAGGTGGTCAGCAATATCCAGGAGCTGAAAGACAAGTTGCCCGAAGCCATGCAGAAATGCCTGGCCTTCTTTACCGGCTGTGACCGCAACTTGCAGGGCTATGAAGGCCTGATCGCGGCACAACAGTGCCTGCCCAACAACGAGGTGCGCGACAACTTCGCCGCCGAATTCAGCGTGCTGGGCCGCATCTGGGAGGCGCTGTCACCGGACACGGTGCTGGGCCCGTTCGAGAAGGACTACAAGTGGCTGTCGCAGGTGTACCAGTCGGTGCAGCCATCCAGCGGCCATGGCAAGCTGATCTGGCATTCGCTGGGCGCCAAGACCATCGAGCTGATCCACCAGAACGTGCATGTGGACGCCGTGCGGGATGACCTCGACACCCTGGTGCTGGACGCTGATCTGCTGGAAGCCGTGCTGTCGAACCCCGACCCGAAGAAGGCCAAGGAGATCGAGATCAAGCTCAAGCGCCGGCTACGCGGGCATGGCGGCAACCCCAAGTTCAAGAAGCTGTCAGAGCGGCTCGATGCGCTGAAGGACCGCTTCGAATCCGGGCAGATCAACAGCGTCGAGTTTCTGAAGCAGCTACTGGAGATCGCCAAGGAGACGCTGCAAGCCGAGAAGGAGGTCCCGCCCGAAGAGGACGAGGATAGCGGCAAGGCGGCGCTCACCGAACTATTCAACGAGGTCAAGACGGCCGAGACGCCCATCATGGTCGAACGCGTGGTGGCGGACATCGACGAGATTGTGCGACTGGTCCGTTTCCCGGGCTGGCAAGGCACGCAGGCCGGTGAGCGTGAGGTCAAGAAAGCGCTCAGGAAAGCGCTGTTCAAGTACAAGCTGCATGCGGATGAAGAGCTGTTCGAGAAGGCCTACAGCTACATCCGGCAGTATTACTGAGGGAATGAACATGAGCGTCAACGCAAGCCCATCCTGGCCTTACCCCGGCGCACGCTGGTGGAAGTTCGACTTCCATACCCACACCCCAGCTTCCAAGGATACCGGGGCATGGCAGGTAGCCATCGGCACGCCGAATGAGTTAACGCCGCAGACATGGCTGCTCAAGTACATGGCCGCCGAAATCGATTGCGTGGCGGTCACCGACCACAACACGGGCGAGTGGATCGACAGGCTCAAGGCGGCCTATGCGGAAATGAAGCGCGAGGCCGACGACATCGCCAACCTGGCTTTCATCGGCGGCAAAACCAATCGTGCGATCAGCGACAAAGCGCCTGTGACCCACATGTCGCCACAATGCTGCCACCATGTTCAACACAATGTTGCCACGCTGTTCACCACATTGACGCCACTTTGTGCACACAGTGTTGCCACCATGCCTGACACATTCCGGCCGGGACCCAGCCTGACAGTCGTTTGTCCCCAGCACGATGAGCACATTCTTTGTGCTGGCTCGCGAGAGCACAAAGAATGTGGCCGCTGGGCTCGATTTCGCCAGAAATCGGGCGCGGCGGCGTGGGGACAACGAATGGTCGATGCGTCCAGCCTGCACCTTATGAAACCCCGCTGCGGCCATGCGCCGGGTTGCCGCCCTGTGCGGCTGGCGGGTGAGAGCATGCCGCACAGGGCATGCCTGCTCGGTGGTGGGAGACTGAACTGACATGGCCAACCCTCGCTCGCTGGTCTACGCGCTTTACACCCATTGGGACACCGTGGAGCTTTTGGTGCGGCTGTCGCGCGAGTTTGCCGTGCTGACCAGCGATCAGGTGTTGAACGGTATTGCCAAGGTATCCGGGCAACGGGATGCCGAAACGCAGGGCGCGGTACTGCGTGCCCTGGTCAATGCGGACATCCTGCAAACCTTGCCGCGCAGCAGCGATCTGCAGCTCAATGCCTATGTGCTGGAGTTCGTGCGCGGCCTCACCCGTGAACATGAGCTGGGCCTGGCTGCCGTACTGCAGGCTCGTGTTGCGGCTATCCGTGAAGCCACCGAAGCACTCAATGAAGGAATGCTCGGGTCCGACATGGATCGCGTGCGCGGGGCAGCCAACAAGCTGGCAGAACTCTTCCGCCAGATCAGCCTGCAGCTCGACCAAGACCGGCATGCCTTGTTCGAGCTGGCGGAAAATGCCAAAAGCGCCGATAGCAGCATGCCGATCAGCCAGCGTTACCGCCGGGTGCTGGAAGCCTACGAGCAATATGTGGAGCCGATGAACCAGATGATGGACACCGGCCCGCAAGGGACCTTCTATCGCTACCTGGAAGATGCCGAGCGCGCGCTCGATCAGGGGCGGGAGCGGTTGTCGGTCCAAGGCGCTCTCTACTCGCATCGTCTGCAGTTGCGTCAAGTCGCGCACCAGGCCAAGGAGTTGCGCCGCTTTGGCCGGCTGGTTGCGCAACAGTGCGCCGATACGCTGCTGCCGTTGCGTGAAGAGCTGCGTCAGCACAACGCGCTGACCAGCGCCATCAGCCTGCTACTGGGGCAAGTGCGCAAACGCGGGCTGCGTAGTGCGCTATCGCGCCCCACCGAAGACACGGCACTACCTGTCTGGCGCAATGAGCGCGGCTTTAAGTTACAGCTGGGTGATGAGGTGCGGGCGGTTATGGCTGCCGCACGCCAGTACCAGCCGCAGGCCGTGGTGTTGGCTTTGTTAGCGAGGGCTGGAATTGAGGTTGCTCAGCGTTGTCCGGATAGCCAGGCCGCACCGGCGGCCAGTGCATCGGCCTCGCTGGGGTAAGTGGTCGATGGGCCGCTGATGATGCAGGGCTTGGTTTCGCCGTCGCCTTCCACCGTCCACAGCTCCCAGGTTCCGTCATTTTTCCAGCTAGGGATGGCGGTGTATGGTTTGTCTTTCAGCGCAGCCAGCGCGGCATCAACTTCGGGACGGATCTGCAACTCACCCGAGTAAATATAAGGTGTCGCGCAGCGGGCATCAGATCGGTTCATGTTCCGTACTCCAGAAAAGCTCCAGTAGCGCGCTCGCCTGCAGGTAAATACCGGGGTTGCGCGCTTCACTCGGGCCAGCAATGTTGAGAATAGCGATGGCATGACCAACCAGCCAGTCTTGCCATGCCGCCAACAGCTCTTCTGTAGGGTCATGCAAATCGCACAGCAGCAGCGGCTTGCCGTGTCCCGTCGCCAGGTCGCGAGTAAGCAGGCTGCCGCCTTCCAGCCTGCCTCGGTAAATGATCAGCGTTGCATCAGCGTCCCGAACATTGTGCTTGGTACGCTGGCGGTAGCCGCTGGATTCGGTCTCCAGCAACTGGTAGCGAGCATCCAGTACGCCATCAGCGGCCCGTCGGCCTGCCGGGCACCAGCCGCCGTGCGGAATCTGCCGGGCAATGGCGAAATCCAGCGCCGCCCGGTCTACGCCGGTCTGGCCGCCGGAGAGGATGCGCTGAATGCTCACCCTTGCTCCGTTGCGGCGACCGTGCAAGTCACTTGAACCTCTGCGCTGGGCTGATCTGCCGAGAGCTGGCCGATGCGCCCGCGCTGGCTGGCAAGCTTCAGTTGCTTGCGCACCTGTTCCAGGCTGCGCTTTTCGATCACTGCGGTATAGCTCGCACCCAATTCACCATCCGGGTCGATGAACAGCTCGATACGCGTCACCGGCAACCCGAACACTGTGAAGCTGCGTGCCGGTGTCAGCGACCAACTGCCGGGAGCATTGGGCGCAATGCCGTCCAGTACGTGCAACGGCAAGGCTTGACGGCATTCCACGGCGGCGACGATGGCTGGCTCGATCCGCAACCAGTGGTTGAGGTCTGGGGCAGTGCCATCCATCAGCATCACTGGCATGGCCGCCAGCAGCAACGCTTTCATCCCTTGATGTTCCTGATCCAGAAGCGGCGGTCATCGACCGTGAAGTTGGGGTCATAGCCGACCAGCGTCAACAGTGAACCGACATAGTAAAGGCCGAACTGATTCATCAGCCAGCGTTCCATCGCTGGGTCGCCGGGCAACTTACTGTACGGTGGGATTGGGCCGTCGCTGCGAACCTGACCACTGGTTTTTCCGGAGATGGAAAAGCTCTTCCAGGTCAGCACGAAGTTGTTTGACTGTTTCGGCAGCTCCGGCGCGCAAAGCGACAGATTGCTGAAGCGCTCGGAGCGCTTGGCGTCGTGCCAGAGCACTGCGTCAAAGTGAATGCAATCGCTGGCTTTGAGCGTGAGGCTACGGGTCAGGGTCATCTGATCAGCCGGAATTTGCAGATTGCTGATCACCACCTTGGGCCACTCCGGGGCGCGACCGTCGGTAGACAGATTCTGGCGCAAGGCGTTATGCAGTGGAGTGCCCAGCAAGCTGTTGCGGTTTGCCGCGCTTGCGGGCGTAGCCGCTTGCGACAGACTGGCCCCAATGGATTGTCCCAGTCCGTTCAGGGAGCCCAGCGCTCCCTGCATGTCAGTTGTGGCACAACCCGTCAATACAAAAGGCAGAAGCAATAAGCTCCGGTAGTGTTTCATCGCAGTTCCTCGCGAGGTTATCCGTTGAAGATGGTATTGAGCCGGGCGCACCAGGTTTCCGCCGCCCGACGGCTCATGGGAAAACTGAGTACTGGTCGTTGCGGATCGGCGGTTTGCAGCTCGATGGCGAAGTCTTTCGCGCGTACCGTGCGCTCGAAGGTCGGCACGCTCATGCCGCTGGCGTTGACCTGACGGCTACCGCCGTTCATCTCCATGCTCTCGACCTCGCGCCAGGTCATCTGCCAGCCGAGCAGCCAGGAGAAGTCGTGCAGTTTGTATGCGTCATTGACCACATCACAGGCCGCGATCTTGCGATTCTGAGAGTCAAAAACAAGGAATGCCGGTGCGGGATAACCCAGGAGATGTCCAGCATCGAATGACAGGCCCTGCTGGCCGTTGATCCTGGCGACAAGGGCCTGGCAGCGGGCCTGCAAGCGCGCGAGAAAGCGGAAGGACAGCGTGAAGATCGCCAGCGAAATCAGTAGATACAGCGCCCATTCGCTGGTCATCAAGGCCCACCAACTTGGCCTCCCCCACAGAGAGCCAGCTGGCCCCATGTTGGATAGCCCAGCCTGCACGATGATGAGCACAAACACCGCCGCCATCAGCCCAGCTATTCCCGCCACCGGAACTGCCAGCCCCGCCGCCGCGCCCATCCCCGCAGACTTCCAGACGCTTGCCATACGTCATTCCCTCCATTTTGCTACTCATAGAGGTCATTTTATGGCACATGCATTCAATTGTCACTCATAGTGCGGGTACTTATCGGGCGTAGCCCTATAGAGGGGGTACTCATAGAGTCACTTCTCTTTAAGAAGAGAAAAATATGGCCCTTGATCCCCGACTACGCTTCGGCCTGAAGCTGATAGAAATCAGAAAGACCAGAGGGTGGTCGCAAGAACGCCTAGCACTGGAAAGTGGCTTGGCACGCAGCTATCTGGGGGGTGTTGAGCGTGGGCAGCGCAACATCGCCTTACTCAACATCTTCAAGCTGGCCGAGGCGCTGGGGGTGGAGCCTTCAGCACTGCTGGAGGCACCGGCTACCGGACAGGAGCCTGCACCGTAACATCGTAGCGCTACGGTATCGTAACGTTACGATGTCATCTGACAGGGGGCGAGTAGCCCTGCTATTTTTAAATAACGAGTAGCCGCGCAGCGACCGGAGGGAGTGAAGGATTGCCCACAGCTGAAGAGCGGCAGCTACTAGGCTTTTTATAAATACTAGAAAAGCCTAAAAGCAGAACTAGGGGTTTGGGGAGCAATGGAACAGAAAGTGCACTTAAGCTGTTTTGAACTGGCAGCGGCTCCGCCAACGCTGTTAACCGGTTATTGTTTCAGTTAATACGTGCCTCCAGCTCCTGGATTTTTTGCTGCTCAGGTGTCAGAGCTTTGCTGTTGGGAGTGTGGCCTTCTCGCTCTGATCGCAATTGCTGAACCCAGCGGCGAAGCCGCTGATTCACCCATATCCAGCTGACATTCATGAATAAGGTTAGAAATGTTGCTTGTGAGTGTTTTCAATAGTGTTGCGATCTATCTAACGGAGTTCCCATGCCTCGAACAGCTAATATACTAGAAACCACTTCGAAGTATTTCGGCAATAAACCTAACAGCCCTTTATGTGGGCCATGATCATTTTTAGCGCGTATAGTGGTAAAATCATCCCATAGCTGATTTTTAGTTATTATATCGTTAACTTGAAAAAGCTCACTGCAATCATGATTTTTAAATATTTCAATATACCGCATTATTTCCGTATGTTCTTTTTCATTAAGGCATGAATTTAATTCTATTAAATGATTCTTTTCGCCAACGATTTGTTGGTATAACCATACTTGTTTTGTGAATTTTGTAGTGCATCCCGGAACTATTAATTGCAAATCATTCCAATTCAGTTTGGTTATGTCGCCTATTAGAATATAACGTGGTTTGAAGGCTCGCTTACCTCGCACAGCAATGATAATATTAGGCCTTAGGTTGGCAATGTGTTTGTATAAATCATGGCTAAATGGGATGTTTATCATAAATAACCCACCTTCTTAAATAAGTTTAGGAAATTTAAATGGATGGCCTAGTTGTGACTATTTAGTCATTAAGCTAGGGATTTAATGGAACCTCACTGATAATCTGATAGGCTCCATTTCTACCATTAACTGTAACATGCAATCCTATATTGATAAAACTACCATATAGTGTAGGCTTCCGATAAGCTAGATAGCATTCATTCAAAGAATTTGATTTGTAAAGAGGGTCATTAGCTACCCTAAGTAGGTAATAATAATCCACATTCCCAATAAATTGACCAATAAACTGGCCATAATTATATTTAGACTCAATGTCTTTCCCTATAATACGGCAAATCTTAGTTAATCGTATTTCAAAGTTTAAAAAGAATTTTGAGTTATAGAATTTTCTTCTTTCTTCTGCTTCTTTTTTTTCACGCTTGATCTGCTCGGCCTTTTGCATTTTTTCTTCAACCTCTTGTTTACATGCGCGTAACAAATAATCCTCAACCCCGAAACGATATTCCTCTTCCGCTGCTAGGACACTTTTAAATGCCCATCTTGGTTCAAAGCCGGTTACCATATCACGACCGCTTTCGTTAGTTGGTTTACCATCTTGACCGACAAGGTATTCACCAGGGCAAGATCATGAACGTTTTATAAACAAATTCAGAACGCTTTGACCTGCAGATCGGGTTGTGATCTTATACTCCCTTTTCCTGGGAGCCATCCATGCAGCTCGATGCCTTTTCTGAGTGCTTTTCCGAACTTCACGACCCGCGCCAATCCGCGAAAATCTCCTATCCACTCTTCGACATCCTGTTCCTGACGGTTTGTGCTGTCATTGGCGGCAGCGAGGGCTGGGAAGATATTGAAGATTTCGGGCAAGCGCATAGTCGCTGGCTCCAGGATAAGGGATTGTTTCCAAAGGGCTTACCCGTTCACGATACCATTGCCAGAGTGATGTCCAGCCTGGCTCCCGAGCAGTTTCAGGCCTGTTTTCTCAAGTGGATGCAAGCGGTTAACACTCGTGCCAAGGGGGAGCTGATCGCCATTGATGGCAAGGTTCTGCGTGGTTCCTATAACAGGGACGACCGACAGTCGACCATCCACATGGTCAGTGCGTTTGCCAGCGCCAACGGTATGGTGCTCGGGCAAGTAAAAACAGACGCCAAATCCAATGAAATCACCGCGAT
>NZ_BAAGVN010000096.1:0-1697 GCF_054780855.1 Pseudaeromonas pectinilytica | reverse complement strand
TTGGTATCCATAGCGGGCACCTCAGTCCAGCGAACTTACTGCAAGTATAGATTGCCCCCAACACGTAAAGGGAACAGCGCCCTGGCTTGAGCTCAACAATGAGGATCCGGGTCTGCTGGAAATCTTCCATGACTCCGGTGCCGATTTGGCCGATGTGCACAGCCAGTACACCATGGGCCTGCTCAATCTGACCGAACGGGCCTGGGCGGAAGAGTTGCACCTCAACCTGTGCCTCAAGGTCAAGGAGCTGCTGAACCCCATCAACCGTCAGCACCGCGCCATGCTCGATGAGCTGAACGACAAGCTGGCGGACAAGTGCTTCGTCAACTTCTCCTTGTTCCAGTCGCTGCCGGATGCCTGGGGTATCGATCAGATCTTCCCGGTGATGCCGCTCTCCGGGCTGGACCGTCCGCCGGTACGCCGTGGTGTGGTGTTCGATATCACCTGCGACTCCGATGGCATGGTGGATCACTATGTGGACGGTGTCGGCGTGGAAAGTACCTTGCCGATGCCGGAGTTCGCCGATGACGAAAGCTGCTACATGGGCTTCTTCCTGGTGGGCGCCTACCAGGAGATCCTGGGCGACTTGCACAATCTGTTTGGCGATACCCACAGCGCAGATATCTGTATGGATGCCGATGGCAAGCCGGTGATCACCCATGTGATCCGCGGTGACAACGTCGATAACCTGCTGCGTTATGTGAATATCGATCCCCAGCGGATCCGCGAGAACTACCAGGCGCTGGCCTCCCATCCATCCCTGGATGAAGAGACCCGGACCGCTCTGCTGGCGGATCTGGATGCCGGCCTGCAAGGCTATGCCTATCTGGAAGACGATGAATAATCGCCACTAACTAGCGGTATTATTTATCGGTTCGTGATGAATATTAAAAACCGGGATCAGTCGCTGATCCCGGTTTTTTTGTCTTTGAAAAACACGGCAGGAAAAATTACTCCATTCGCTGATATTCATTCATCTATAGAGGCTGATCATTGAATAGGACGTTCCGGAAATATTGATACCTTGACCGTTAATTATGATATCGCGTTGGATTATATAATAAATTTTATACAGCATGATCTTGGTGAACCCGCGATAGAGGCCGAAGTTGATGCAGTGCTACAGGCATTTAGAGGCAGGGCAAGATCATGAACGTTTTATAAACAAATTCAGAACGCTTTGACCTGCAGATCGGGTTGTGATCTTATACTCCCTTTTCCTGGGAGCCATCCATGCAGCTCGATGCCTTTTCTGAGTGCTTTTCCGAACTTCACGACCCGCGCCAATCAGCGAAAATCTCCTATCCACTCTTCGACATCCTGTTCCTGACGGTTTGTGCTGTCATCGGCGGCAGCGAGGGCTGGGAAGATATTGAAGATTTCGGGCAAGCGCATAGTCGCTGGCTCCAGGATAAGGGATTGTTTCCAAAGGGCTTACCCGTTCACGATACCATTGCCAGAGTGATGTCCAGCCTGGCACCCGAGCAGTTTCAGGCCTGTTTTCTCAAGTGGATGCAAGCGGTTAACACTCGTGCCAAGGGGGAGCTGATCGCCATTGATGGCAAGGTTCTGCGTGGTTCCTATAACAGGGACGACCGACAGTCGACCATCCATATGGTCAGTGCGTTTGCCAGCGCCAACGGTATGGTGCTCGGGCAAGTAAAAACAGACGCCAAATCCAATGAAATCACCGCGAT
>NZ_BAAGVN010000095.1:0-2420 GCF_054780855.1 Pseudaeromonas pectinilytica | reverse complement strand
ACAATTAAAATCGTGTTTGGAGCTGCTCAACTGATCGAGACTTGATCAACTTGTGCAAAGAATGATCATGCGTCGGCCCTGGGCACCACTCCGAGTCTAAACCTATATCTAGGGGGCGGCCGGTGCCTTTTTTTATGCTTCGCTCACCTTCATGTCTCTGTATTTTAGTTATAGTCAGTTTAGGACTGTTGTCATTATCCGAGTCGTTGAGCAATATCTCATCGTTAATCTCTTCAGTAATTCTCTGAATTTTGAACATATGTGTATCTCCGAGGCATACCTCTCCCGCTCTCTAATGAAAGTGAAGGGGGAATTTGGATCTGTCCAAGTTAGGTGTTGGGAATGAATAGGAATGGAGTCGGGGCGAAAAACAGACTCGTTGGCGGCATCGATTGCCGCCAACGAGTCTACATGCACGTATTTACGATGTGTCTGAGGCTCGGGCTGACTCCAGTCACACTAGAGGAGTCCGCCCCCAACACATAACGGGCTCATCACCAATTATTTTCGAGGGTTAGTGTAAAGAGTTCACGCGGTCAGCCAGACTTTGCAGCAAATCAAGGCATTCAGACTCACTCGTGAGCAGACTGGTCAGAATAGGTTTATCGCGGCCAAGAATATAAAAGTTGACAACCCACCCCAGCTTTACGGAACCATAATCAACTCGGTCAATAATCATGGGTCGAATTATTGTCGAATCGGGTAGAACATAAAAGTCGGTGAGCAATCCTGCGGATTCCAACTCCTTATTCAATTCATCAAGGATCAAAACTTGTTTATCAGGTTGCAACGCGTGCTCGAAAGCAAGCTGACAATCGAGGGAACAGATACCGACTCCCATGTTAGCCACCGTTTCAGGAGCAAGAGAATCAATTTCTGCTTGCAATGGGCGGTACCGTTTGGTCCACATTATTTTATCGATTTGAATTAAAGCATTGCCAACACGATACAACCGCTTCGGTGTTGATGATGTAGATGCGCTGGTAGATGTTGTGGGTATGTGCGATTTAGTAGACATGATCAGTCCTTAATAGATATTGATCATTTTGCAGAAATTCCGGGGCCAGATGTAAAAGCAGTGACTCACACATACGTGAGCACTGACGGGCCATCCGAAGATATTTATCGATACCCATCTAAGGAGTCATGTCAGAGCGAGATTTTCATTTGCGACCGCATTGAGCGGTGACGATTACTACTCCCCTATTGCCTTTTCCAAGGGATGAGGAATCGTGTAGCACATGAAGAGATGCACGCTCGTTTGAGACTCAATGGGGATCGGTCTTCAATCAAGCGCGGCGAATTAGGTAGTATCAACGGACATGTCGCCCTCCTTAGCTGGAACTTTAAATAACCCACAGAAGTGGTTTCGAATTAAAGTGCCAAGGATGGGACTCATGGAGAGAACCAACGATGGTGAGTGCGTGTTACAGATTAAGAAGAGCCACACTCAACGCTCCATCTGGGTCATGGAGCGTCGTAATAAAACCCTACAGCTCACCTTCTTGTCAAGCACAAATAAACAGGGGGACTAACCGCGTAGGGGTATGAGGGCTAGCTCCACCGCCCTCATACCCAAAAGATCATATCGTCGTTGATACCGGGCTATCTCAGTACATTGATGGTTAACAACATGATATTAAACGAATAAATGCTCTGAGCCTCTTTCCGATTTCGTTGGTATGCGATGTAGGAACGCATTACATTTTCTCATGTCAAGATGGGTCCACTACTGAAGAAATTTTCATGTTCGGAGAGAGGATACTTCGTTCCTCTCTCCCATACCGCCTTACTACTCCTGCGTCTATTTTCTGGGTTATCGAGTGTTTCTTGGTTCGGTTGATCCATCTTCTTTGTGAACAAAAAAGGAGAGCGTATGTGCTCTCCTTGGTGGTTCGGTGTCACAGCTAGTCTGTTAGAAGCGCTTCACAGGGGGGGGGGGGGGATATTGCCTGACTGGCTGAATTAGCAGCTGGAGTTGGTATTTATTGGTTAGCGTTGTTATCTGCTAGGTGGAGCTTCACTACCCCTGAGATGTTCTACACCGCGTTCCCTGAAGGTCTTGGTTTGCCGAAGGACGTGAATTTTCGACGGTGCTGACGGGGGTGGCGAGTCGGGCCTTTCGACGAGACGTCGAGAGCGACGGGATTTTGGTGAGTTTCTGGGTAAGATTTGTGTTCTAAATCAAAGCCTCGGGTGTGGACGTTCGGGTATGTTACTGAAGATAAGTTAGTGCTGACTTGGTGTTGCCTGGTTGGTGGCAAGATATAGGGATTTATTCTGTCTTATCTGGATAGATGCTAGATAGGATGGAACGAATCGGGTTAATTGTGCTGTTACATGTACAGGATCTTTAGCTACAACCAATTGAAATAGATAGAAAAAAGGCTTCGTTTGTGATCTGATTTAATCGCCAAAAA
>NZ_BAAGVN010000094.1:0-2612 GCF_054780855.1 Pseudaeromonas pectinilytica | reverse complement strand
AAGCACTGTATACCCAGCCAGTATTGATGTGTTCGCCGTCGTCTAAATCGGACCTCTCCGAGGCCTGCCTCGGCGAGTGCAACGCCCGCAACACCGGGAAAATTGGAGCGCAGTGGAAATTTTATCCGTGTGATTGCGCTTGTTATGTATTTTGATTACTAGACAATTTCACTTCCAATTTTGTATTAATATCGGACACCTTACACTGCATCGCAATATCACTAATATCACCAATGTTTAATATCAGCGGATCATGACCTGCAATGCCTGTATCAAAAGAGAATCTATATTCCCTTTGGTGCTTGTATTCATCTCGCTTTCTAAAAATAGATTCAACTTCTGAGAAAGAGCCATTGAAGATAGCAGGGTCGTAATACTCAACCAAGCCAGCATTAAGCCCATAATTATTGGAACTTACTGCGGCGTTAACTCGCTCAATAAATTTAGTTACATTGGTGACTATGACGGCGTATTCTCCAAGTTTCTTACAGTCGTCAGGAATAGAGATTTGTTCCTTAAAGTCTTCTATCGTTTCCTCAGAAATCGCGTCAAACTCACCACTATGAGCTGCGTAAATACAAAAAACATTTAGGTGATCATGCCAGTTCATCTGAGTCATTACTGGACCAGCGAGATCGGTAATAACTCTGCCATTGATTTCTAGCCGTATTTGATCTGGTTGATGCCAGCCAACCACACCTTCGTGTTTATCACCACGATTAGCTGATTCGTCTTCTTCATGTTTTCTAAAAAATGAAAGCCTATTTGAGAATAACTTTCCTTTTATGAAATCCTCAGCATATTCTTGCTTGTCAAATACTTTCACGAAGAAAAATATAGTTCTACTCACCGTAGTTCCTTATGATGCATAACGCCAATATTCAGCGGCGGCCTTTACGTAGCGAAGCGTAGAAAAGGCCGTCCGGTGGAGGCCCATTAGGGCCGGAACGCACTGGAATGAATGGTTAGGCGAGAGACCATGCACCTAGTTGTGGAGCTCTCTGTAGGATTTCATATTGCTTTCATAAAGCATGTGGATAGTAGTAAAGCTTGGGTAGTAGCTATCGGTTAATTTCTTAAGCACTCTGTCACTAACCGGGTCACTGGGTATTGAGCACAACAGATCATATTTTTCCATGCCGCTATCCAAAAGCATTTTTTGGGTTGTGAAAGAATCCGGGTACGTTGATTCCAAACTAGATAGCAAATCAGAACGCGCCTGCGATTTAGAAACTTTACAAGCTGGATTTTCCGCATAAGCGTTTCCTAAAAAAAACAACAAAAATATTGATCCAATCAATCGTTTCATAGCTTGCACCTTTCCATCCTTGTTATCACTGAAATTGATACCGAACCTAAACGCCTAACTTCGACTTAAGTGGCGGCACGTAGTGCCGTCCAACTTTAAGTTTTTGTTAGAGTTTCAGCCGCCAAACCCAATTAAAACACCACCGCCAGACATAGAGTTTCCTGAAAAAGTTGTGCCGCCAACAGACAGACTTGCAGTAGTACCCACTAAATTAAGCCCAATTGGTCGTAAATCTAGCTGGCTTACAACAGCTTTATCTTGCGATTCAGCACGAACTATTAAGATCTTATTTTTTTGGATTGTTACTTCAATGCTCCCATTCTGCTCGAGAATTTCAACAGCAGGATGCTTTGATACCGAGGCTTCTATAATGGATACAAATTCGTTAGTTTGAGGATTACTGATAGCTTGCAGCCAAATTTGAGGTTTTTCACCTTTACCTATCACAAGTGGAAGCACTTCACCAACAGCGACAATATGACCACCGCCAAGCATAGTGTTACTACAAATAACTAAAGTGTTGTATGGAATATAACTGGATGGCAAATTATTTCTCGTAATCATTGATTGTCATCCTTAAGTAGTTGTCTCTTCTTTGGTGAGTTATCAAAATGGTCTTTTAGTTTTTTCATTATTTTCTTTCTGTCATTAGGCAGAAGTAGACCTATCATGTATAAAACAATAGAGATTATTAATCCTGTAGCTAATGCAAGCCACTCACCTTTATAAATAACTACACTAAATAGCCGCTCCTAATAGTGCTCCATCGACAAGGAAGCACACGCTGACACGCCGTAAACCCATCCATGGGGGCTCCACCGCGCCATCCCTGGCGCGGAGGGTCAGCTTAGCGCTACATCAGTCGATGTCGTGAGTGATCTACTATTCGGAACAGCTATTTAGGATCAGTCTGAGCTGATATATATTTACCAAGCAAAGTTAATCCAATACCTATTGATGTCAAAAGAATGGAATTAGCCCAATCAAAAGTAATTGGCTTTCCATTTTTTAGATGTTCATAGTCTCGACCTGTTAATGGATAGTCCGCTTGCCAAGTACCAATACTTGTACCACTCAGCAGATCAGCCACTTGCACGGTCTGAAGTATTACTTGGTTGCTTATATTTTCATTCATGTATCAATTCCATGATTGAACTCTAACGTTTAGATAACCGGCGCCTATAGGGGCCTTAAAATGCCAGCATATTCGCTGGCGCCAGGTTGATCTACCTTGTTGCATCGCTGCTATGGCGCTTTATGGCCAGTTTCTAACATTCCGTTTGCATCGCTCTGGCCCTCAGTC
>NZ_BAAGVN010000093.1:0-20187 GCF_054780855.1 Pseudaeromonas pectinilytica | reverse complement strand
TAACATGAACCGCCGTATGCGGAACCGCATGTACGGTGGTGTGAGAGGACGGAGGCCGCGAGGCCTCCTCCTACTCGATGGGCCCGTTTTACCGGGCGGTGGTGACCCTGCCAGTTACTGGGGCGGATGCTCGGCAGCGGCAAATTCAAGCTGTTCGAAACCCAGATGGTGCATCCACTCGCGCACAATCAGCAGCGCGGCGGCAAACTCCGGGGTTGGTGCGAAGAGCGAGATTGCTCCGGGATCGCCTTCGGCCTGGGCGGCGAGCTGCTGAAAATAGCGTTCAATCTGCTCAATGGACACGGCTTCTGCGCTCTGGCTGACGGCAGCCAGCGGCGCTAATGCCGGGGCCAGCAGCACCAGACGGGAAGGGGCGAGCGACTGGCGCGCCAGCGGCATGATGCGATCTTCGACTTCGGCGATGGCCTGCTCCAGCTCCAGCGGCGAGGGTGGCGTGTGGCGCAGGGGACCGCGTCCCAGTTGCTGGCTGCCGATGGGCAGGCTCTGGTGCCGGTCCTCTTCCCCGACATGGCCGTGGTAGAGGTGGGTCGCGTCCGCCTCGATCTGCAGCACGCAGACCGGGGTGCCGGGTTTGAAGCGGGCGGTTGCCTGGGCAAAGGGTGACATGGTGGACTCCAATCCTGAGCGGATGAACTCCGACTGTCGCGCCGTTATAGCGCGACTGTCAAGGCAGGGCGCAGAGTGCCGAGGTTGGCCTGCGCCCGAGCGACTCAGAACTCGTTGGAGAGTGCCTTGTAGCCTTTGACCAAGTCGATATTGGTGTGCGCCACGTCTTCAGAGAACTCGGTCGCATCGGCGCTGACCCGAGGGATCTGGGTCAGATCGGTCTTGGGGCCGATGCGGGTGGTGGAGGGCACATAGAAGCCAGGCGGCAGATCGCAGCCATCGACCACGGCGTTGTGGCGCACCACGCAGCCTTCGCCAATCCGGCAGTTGAACAACACGCTGTTGAAGCCGAGAAACACCCGATCGCCGACTTCGCAGGGGCCATGGACGATGGAGCGATGGGCGATGGAGGTGAATTCACCGATGACCACAGGGGCACCGGATTTGGAGTGGATCACCACGCCATCCTGAATGTTGGAGTTCGCCCCTATGATGATGGGCTCCATGTCGCCGGATGCATCGACCTCATCGGCGCGGATCACCGCATAAGGGCCGACAAACACGTTTTCCTTGATGATGACCTTGCCACAGATGATGGCGGTTTTGTCGATATAGGCAGATTCATCAATGACCGGCAGATGGCCGGACGGATTCTTACGGATCATGGTACATCCTGTCGTTAGCGGGTTCGAAACGGGCATCTGGCGCGGCGGCGAGTGCATGACCGCCGCGCCATCAAGGAGTCAGCTTACGCCACACCCGTGTAACAACGGAACTAATTACTGGTCGGTCCCCTGCGCCGTGGGGTTAAACAGCGCCTGGAATTGTTGCTCCAGGGTGGGCTCCGGCTGGGCCAGAACCTGCTGGAACAGTTGTTCAATCGGCTCTTTTGCGGCGGCGCGCACGATAAACACCAGTCGGCTCTGGGCCTTGCCTTCCGGCCAGTCACCCAGCGTGATCAGCGGGTAGAGCTGGCCATGCACGCCGTGGATCACCAGCGGCTGGCTTTCGCCCTCCAACTGCAATATGCCTTTGAGCCGCAGCAGCGAATCACCGAACTGGGCCTGCACCGCCTCGACGGCGGCGATGAGCCGGGCGGGTTGCAACGGCGTGCCGAAGCGCAGGCTGAAGCTGGCGACATCGGCATGATTGTTGGGGAGTGTGGGCTGGGCACCGATGGCGGCCGTGGTCGTGGCTACCGGGCGTAATGGCGAGGCGATGCCCAGGTTCGGCGCTTCGGTCCGCAACCAGGCCAGCAGGCTGCGCACATCCTTGCCGCGCTCGCTGCTGTAGGGGCCGATCTTCTCCAGCACGTTCGGGCTCAGCTCACCCTCTTGCACCACATGTTGCGGCGCGGCGCCATTGAGTTGCCCGAGCCGTTGTTGCAGGGCGCTGAGCGCATCGCTGCTGACCAGATCGCTCTTGCTGATGACCAGCAGATCGGCGAGGGCAATCTGTTTGACGGCTTCGTACTGGCGCGCCAGTTGCCCCTCGATATGCACCGCATCCACGAGCGTGACTATGCCATCGAAGCGGTAACGCTCGGCGATAAAGTTGTCCTGGCGCAGGGTGAACAGCACAGGCGCCGGATCGGCCAGACCCGTGGTCTCGATGATGAGGCGGCGGAAGGGTTTGATCTCCTTGCGCAGTGCCTTCATGAACAGCTCCTGCAGCGCGGTGGCCAGCGAACCCTGGACCGAGCAGCAGATGCAGCCGGAGTCGAGCAGCATCACCTGTTCATCCACCTGTTTCACCAGCTGGTGATCCAGGCCGACGCTGCCGAACTCATTGATCAGCACGGCGCAATCGCTGAGCTCGGGTTGTTTGACCCAGTGGTTCAGCAGGGTGGTTTTGCCGCTGCCGAGAAAGCCGGTGATGATGGTGACGGGAATTCGGGTATCGCGTTCAGAATGCATGGGGGCCTGCCGGACAACAAAAAGTGCCCCCTATTCTGCCCCGTCGCGGGCGAAGCGCAAGCGGGATGCCAGCGACGGGTGCAGGCCGGGTTCAGGGTTGAGCCGACAGGACCGCCGCGTCGGCGATGAGCTGGTGGAGGGCCGGCCAATCGCCCTGCTCGATGAGATCTGCGGGCACCATCCAGGAGCCGCCACAGGCGATGACGTTGGGCTGGGCCAGGTACTTCCCTAGGTTAGCGGGGGATATGCCGCCGGTGGGCATGAATTGCACCGGATAGACGGCGGCAAGCGCCTTGAGCATGGCGATACCACCGGAGGCTTCGGCCGGGAAGAACTTGAGGGTCGAGAGCCCCAGCTCCAGCGCCTGTTCCACCTGGCTGGGGTTATTGATGCCGGGGATGATGGGGATTGCCAACTGCTGGCAGTAGCGAACCGTGGTCGGATTCAATCCGGGGCTGACGATGACATCGGCCCCCGCGGCCACAGCGGCATCGACCTGGGCCGGGGTGAGTATGGTGCCCGCGGCGATCAACAGTTCCGGGAACTCAGCCCGCAGCAGGCGGATGGCCTCAGCGGCCGCCGGGGTGCGGAAGGTGATTTCGGCAGCGGGGAGCCCTGCCGCGATCAGGGTTCGGCCCAGAGGAACCGCCTGCGCGGCCTGATTGAGGGCGATAACAGGCAGCAAGCGGAGCTGGCGTAAACGGTCGATAAGTGGCATGCGCATCCTCGCGGCAGTGGGAAGTCAGCTATCACTATATCCCAAGTAGCAGGCGCGTAAGACCCCGGACGCCGCAAGACGCCAAACAGGATGGATGACAAAACAGCGAACGCCATAAACAACAAACCGCGCTCAGGGCGCGGCTTGTTTGTCATGAAAGCTGGCTAATATGGCGCAGCAGTACCGGATCAACGCTCGTAGCGGAAGAAGTACTGGCGGGTGGCCGGAGCGTATTGAGTGTCTGATTTGCCATTCAACAGTGTGGTCAGGTTCAGATACAGATTTTTCATGATGCACCTCGTGGTGTTTTGTGAGCCTTGTCACGTTTGATATTAGGATTTTTGGGATCCCGATCAACCTTTATTTTTATGAAAACGGTTGATTTTCAGATGATTGCGTTTTCATGGTATCTGGTCGGATGAGTGAGTCGAATTGCAAGCGCTTGCAGCCGGTCACGGCCTGCTTCACTCTGATGACTAGACTGGGAGTAATTCCTTATTTACCGCCGACAGGAGGTTCATATGCAGGTCGAACATCAACCGGCACAACATAGATTCATTGTCTCATTGGCCGCCGGGCAGGCGCGTCTGGAATATTCGCTGCAGGAAACCTGGGTCAACATAGTGCACACCTGGGTACCCGACTCCTTGCGCGGGCAGGGCGTGGCCGATGCTCTGATGCAGTCGTGCGCCCGCTGGTGTGAACAACAGCACTATCAGCTGGTCGCCACCTGCAGCTATGCGGTGCGTTGGCTGGAGCGCAAGGGTTACAAGTGACGGCGGGGAAACGGGCTCGTGACCGTGGGTGAGGTTGGCTCGGAGGCGGGTAGGGGCGGCAGTTGCTCATGGGCGTGCCGCCAGTATTCCAGCGTCACCGGATTGACCCGGTACTGACCCAGCAGCAGCACTTGCTGCTGCAGTTGTAAGCCTTCGTGTAGCAACCCGCAGGCTACCAAACTGCGAATCATCCGGCTGATGCGCAGCTGGTTGTGGTTGCTGGTTGTCAGCCAGGAGAGTCTTTCCGCGCTCAGACCCGGTTGCAGGATCCACTCTTCGCTGCCAGTCACCAAGCCCAATTGGGTCAGCATCAACTGCAAACTACGGCGTACCCCCTGCTGCAAGCCTGGATCCCGGGCAAACAGCAGTCGTTGCTCCGTGGTGAGCACTGGGGCGAGCGGATTGATGCGGCTAGGCTCCGGTAGTGGAAACAACCACTGGATATAGTCGTGGGTCTGCTCCAGCCAACCTGGTGAGGCTTGCCAGATCTGCTGCAGCCAGCGACCACGATGATCGGGAGCCTGGTGTCGATAAAACGCGATCAGGGGATCCATACTCTCCTCGACTCGGGGTTGTGGCTCCGTGCTGGCTGCCAGTGACTGGGCAAAAGTAAGGCCAGCATCGGCTGGCCTTGAGTCTGAAAAGAGTGGTTACTCTTCTTCGTCGTCGAAGTCATCCTCATCGATGAGGTCGTCATCGTCCCAGGCACCTTCGTCGTCATCATCATCCCAATCTTCTTCGTAACCTTCCTCGTCGCCGTCATCCTCAAGCACAGCGTCATCTGGATCGTAGTCGTTTCCTGCCATGAGAGCTCTCCTTCGTTGGGGGTGGCTTACCTAGTCTATACACAAATTTTACCGGCTTGTGAAAGCGGCCGATAAATTTCAAGGCGGCCGTGACTTCTGACGGGCGACAGCCGGAGTGCCATCGCGGCGGTTAACCCTTGATCGGTACCACCAGCATGTCGCACTCCACCTGGTTCATCAGTTGCCGCGCCGACGAGATGAGCAGACTCCAAAAATTCTGATGGTGGCCGCAGACCAGCAGATCGATCCCGTAGCGGGCTATGGCTTCATTGACCTGTTCCCCCAGATCGCCACTGATCACCAGCTTTTTCTCCAGCGGAAAGCCGAGCCCGGCCAGAACCTGCTCCATTTTTTTCCGGGTTTCGGTCAGGGCATGATCCTGCAGTTCACCAATATCGATATCGATCATCTCGGTGTAGATCTCGCGCAGGTCGACATCGACATGAATCACCGACAGTTTGGCGGAGTGAGTCTTGGCCAAGGCTATGGCTTTATCCAGAACCGGATGATTGTCCGCCCGCAGATCGATGGCGACGAGAATATGTTGATAGGTTTGACCATTCATGATGAGCCTCCAGGAGGATGAAGCCATAGGATCCTGGCGCCACGACGGGTGCCATGTCGTTATGTTTATAGTGTGCGCCATGTTACCGCCGGGATAAACCGGATCCTTGCAGCAATTATCCGAGCCCGATCACGCTCAATGATTGTCAAGTGGGGCTGCCCGCTTTAGCCTGAAGTGAATGGCAAGTCTGCAACTCGCTACAGATACCCATGTGTTGTACCAATACGTGAAGGGGAGTGACCTTGAACCTCCTCTTGGTTTTCCTGTCTGGAGGTGTGTCATGTCCGAACCCCTGATCCAGGGTTGTGTCGCCAGAAATTGTCATCCGGCCGGATGCCAGCGTGCGGTGGAGGCGCAGATTGCCTATGTGCGCCAACAACCTAGATTCGCGGCGCCGAAGCGGGTGTTGATCCTGGGGGCATCTTCAGGGTTTGGTCTGGCGGCCCGGATTTCGTTGGCCTTTGGCAGCGGAGCCGAAACCTTGGGGGTGGCCTTTGAGCGCGCCCCCTCTGAGACGCACCCCGGCAGCGCGGGCTGGCATAACCAGCAGGCGGTCACCCGTCTGGCCAATGCCGCGGGTTTTGCTGCCGAAAGCCGGTTCGGCGATGCCTTTGCCTCAGGGCTGCAGCAGGAGATCATCGAGTGGATCCGCGCCCAGTGGGGGCAAATTGATCTGTTGGTTTATTCGTTGGCCACCGGGGTCCGCATCATGGCTGATGGGCAACGTTACCAGTCGGTGCTCAAAAGCATGGGCCATCCCATTCAGGGCTGGGGCCTGGATCTGGGCCAACAGCAGCTAATCCGTCAGGAGATGCCGGTGGCCAGTGCTGAGGAGGTGCTGGCCACCGAGCGGGTGATGGGCGGCGAGGATTGGCAAAACTGGGTACAACAACTGCATCAGGCCGATTGTCTGGCGCCGGGTTTTCGCACGCTTTCCTTCTCCTATGAAGGTCCCGCCTTGACCCATGCCTGGTATCGTGACGGCACCTTGGGGCATGCCAAGCAACATCTGCAGCAGACGGCAGCCCATCTGCGTCCATTGCTGATGTCTGTGGGCGGTGATGCCCGGGCGGTGATCTGCAAGGCGTTGGTAACCAAGGCAAGCCTGGTGATCCCCTTCTTACCAGTCTATCTGATGTGTTTGATGAAGGTGATGAAGGCCAAAGGCCTGCATGAAGGCTGCATCGAGCAGATGTCGCGGCTGTTTGCCGACCAGTTGTATGGTGACCAAGGCGTGCGCGTCGATAGTCAGGGGCGTTGGCGACTGGATGAGCGGGAGCTGCGTCCCGATGTGCAGCAGGAGGTTCTGGCTTTGCTCGCGGTACTGAATGCGGACAATTTTCGCGAACTGGGTGATTTTTCCGGGTTGCAGCAGGAGTTTTTGCGGCTCAACGGCTTTGCCTGGCCAGAGACGGGCGCATAAACGGCCACAGCAGATGATTCCCGGTCGGGTGCTGGTTACAATGGCGCCCGCCATGTGGCGCGGTCGGCAGGAGAGTCAGGAGTGAGTCAGCAAACCCAATGGGACGTCATCATCATAGGTGCTGGCGCTGCCGGATTGATGTGTGCGGCACAGGCAGCCTATCGTGGGCGACAAGTGCTGGTACTGGATAATGCCAAGAAGCCCGGCCGCAAGATCCTGATCAGCGGCGGCGGCCGTTGTAACTTCACCAATCTGTATGCCGGCCCGCAGAATTTTGTGTGCCAGAATCCCCACTTCACCAAGTCGGCGCTGGCCCGTTATAGCCAGCGTGATTTTATCGAGCTGGTGGAGCGCCATGGCGTGGAGTACGAAGAGCGGGAGCATGGGCAACTGTTCTGTACCGATTCGGCCAAGGAGATAGTCCGCGTCTTGCTCACCGAGTGCGAATGGGCCGGTGTGACCCTGCAACTGGCCACCGAGATTGTGAATGTCAGTCGCCCTGCCGAAGGCGGATTTGCCCTGCAAACCTCGCGCGGTGCCCTGAGCTGTCACTCCCTGGTGGTCGCCACCGGTGGTCTGTCGATGCCCAAACTGGGTGCCACCCCCTATGGCTACCGCTTGGCGGAACAGTTTGGCCTCAAGGTCGTGGCCACTCATGCGGGCCTCGTGCCCTTCACCCTGCACCTGGCCGACAAGGAGGCCTTCGCCGAGCTGTCGGGGATCAGCCTGCCCGCCGAGGTCGCGGCGGAGGATGGCACCCGCTTTCGCGAGGCGCTGCTGTTTACCCATCGTGGCCTGTCCGGACCTGTGATCCTGCAAATCTCCTCCTACTGGCGGGCGGGTCAAACCATCCGTATCAACCTGCTGCCGGGACGGGATATTCCGGCTCTGCTGCAACAGTGGCAGAGTGAGCACCCGGCTCAGGAGTTGAAAACCGTGCTGGGGCGTGAACTGCCGAAACGGCTGGTGGAGAAGCTCATCGAGCGTGGTGAGTTACACAGCAAGCCCTTGCGTCAATACACACCCAAGGAGTTGGCGGCGGTGGCCGACGTGCTGGCAGGCTGGAGCCTGCTGCCCAACGGCACCGAGGGTTACCGCACCGCTGAAGTGACCCTGGGCGGCGTCGACACCGACGAGCTCTCTTCCAAGACCATGGAAGCCAAACAGGTGCCCGGCCTCTATTTCATCGGTGAGGTGATGGATGTCTCCGGTCATCTCGGCGGCTTCAATTTTCAGTGGGCCTGGAGCTCCGGCTGGGTCGCTGGACAGTTCGCGTGAGTTTTGATGGCGTACAACGAGGCAACCCCGCTCTGGTGCGAGGTTGCGGGGGCGGATGATTAGCTGGCCTCTCGCTTAGCTGGCTTCTAGCAGCGCTTGGGCAAAGTAGTGGCCGGGAGCGGGCACGCCGGGCAGGGTGAAGAAGTAGCCGCCGCCAAACGGTTTGATGTACTCCTCCAGCGGTTCGCCATCGAGCTTCTTCTGCACGGCAATGAATCCCTGTTCCAGATTCGCCTGATAGCAGACAAACAGCAGCCCCATATCCAGCTGCCCGGAGCCGGTGATGCCAGCAGAGTAGCTGTAGCCACGCCGCAGGATCAGGTTTTTCTCGCTCTCCGGGGTACGCGGGTTGGCCAGGCGGATATGGGAATCCAGCGGGATGCGCTGGCCTTCGGGGTCCGAGCCGTAATCTGGATCCTCATGCTCCCGGGATTTGCCGAGCGGAGCGCCGGTATCCCGGTGGCGACCAAAGATTGCCTCCTGCTCCTGCAGCGGCGTGCGATCCCAGAATTCGACGCGAAAACGGATCAGTCGTACCGCCTGATAGCTGCCATGGGTGGCCCAGGCCGGCTCCTGATGCGCCGGTTGCACCCAGAGGATCTTGTTCATCAGCGTCTGCTGGCGGGTATCGGGATTGGCAGTGCCATCCTTGAAGCCCAGCAGATTGATCGGTGTTTCCTGGCCCTGACTGGCTGCCGCATGGGCCGAGATAAAGCCGTCGCGCCGCCAGCGGACACTCAGCAGATCCGGGGTGTGCTTGATGATATCGCGCAGGGCGTGCAGCACAGTCTCGCTGCTGTTGGCACAGATCTGCAGCAACAGATCGCCGTGGCACCATTTGCCATCCAGCGCATCGTTGGGGAATCGCGTCATCTTCTGCAGGTGTCGTGGCTTGAGTCCGGCCAGGCCGAAACGGCCATCAAACAGCGACCCACCCACAGAAACCGTGATGGTCAGGTTATCCGGATAGATGTGGTGACCCATGATCCCGGAATCCAGTGGTGGCAGCTTGTTGTCGACTGGTGGTGTCTCGCCACCCTGCATCAGGAAGGCGCAGCGTTCGGTCAATACCGCAAACAGGCGTTGTAGCCCGACCCGGTCGGCCGCCAGCACGTCGAAGGCGACCAGCATCATGGCCGCCTGCTGTGGGGTGGTGATACCGCTTTGCTGCACGCCATAGAAGGGTTGTCGTTGTTGCTTCGCCTCTTGGGGAAAGATGGGGGCGGCATGAGAGGCGGCCTGAGCCGGGCGCATCGCCGTCAGTCCACCCAGCGCCAGAGCACCCCCAGTGGCACCCAGGCCCAGCAGCAGGGCCCGGCGCTCCAGTTGACTCGGGGCTGAGCGCGCCGCGGGGGCCGCCTGTGAGCCATGTCCATGCGGGGTGGCTTGGGCTGCAGCATGGGGATCCGCGTGGGGGTTGCCGCCGGTTTTACCGCGCAGGCTGTGCCACAAGGCACTCAACGGACAGGCCATCTTAGTTCAACCCCAGGGTGCCGCGCAGCTTGGCCAAGGACTCGGCCAGTGCGGTGATGGGGCCTTGCAGGGCGCGTCTATCCTCGGCAGAGAGCTGTTCGTAGGCGGCAAAACCGCTATCGGTGCGGTATTTCTGCAAGATATGGGTCACGGTGAGGAAATTGGCGTCGATGCTGGCCAGCAGGCTTGCATCTATTTGGGTCAGCAGCGGGCGCAGCACCTCGACGATTTTCTGCGCGCCATCCAGGTTGGCCTGGAAATCCCATAAATCGGTGCGGCTATAGCGCTCCTCTTCGCCACTGATCTTGGTGGCCGCAATCTCTTCAATCAGCACGGCCGCGCCCCCTACCACCTTGATGGGCGGGAACGCCAATGCCGAGATCCTGCGCCGCAACTCGCTGGCATCCTGTGCCAGCTTGTCGGCATAGGCCGCCATGTTGGCGGTACTCTGATCCGCCCACAGCGCTTTTTCCAACCGGTGATAGCCACTGAACTCCGGGTCAGCGGCCTGTTGTTCATAGGCATCTTCGCGGGCATCCATGGCGGCATCCAGATCGGAGAACAGCTCGGCGATCGGTTCAATCCGCTCATAATGCTGGCGTGCCGGGGCATACAGACGCTTGGCCAGGGCGATATCTCCCTGCTTGACGGCCGCCGTGAACTCATGGGTTCTGGCTTCGAACTCGGCCACCTCCATCATGACGTAAAACTTGTATTCGGCGAGCGGCCCGATCAGATCGTTGGCTGTGGCCTTCACCACCTTATTCTGATCACCGCCCTCGACCGTCAGGGTGCCCCGGGGATTGGTCAGCAGGCCGCAGGTGGTCTGGTAGCTGCCGGGTGCCAGCTCCACCGTCATCTTCTGCATAAAGCCGGGGGCTATGTTTTCCCGCTCCTCCACCACCATGACCCCATCGAGGATCTCCCACTCCAGGGCCCGCATGCTCTCGTTTTTGATGATGAACTGGGTCTTGCCAGCCGGTACGGTCAGGGCCATGGGATTGCACTGTTTGTCGTTGACGCTGACCTTGATTTGCCGGATCTCGTCGGCGCTGGCCGCTGGCAGATGGGCAAACAGCGACAGGGTGAGCAGGGAGAGAGTGACGCGAGATAACATGGTGTTCTCCGAACAAGGAGCACAACCCTGGGGCTGTGCTCCCGAATGAGTGGACGCGGTTCAGCGCGGGCTATGGGCTGGCCAGCGCTATCAATTCAGGCCGAGTACGCCGCGAAACTGGGCCAAATCTTCGGCCAGCGCAGTGATCGGACCCTTCAGGGCAGTGCGGTCGCCATCGGTCAGTTTTTCATAGGATTCGAAACCATCGGCAGTGCGGTACTTGGCTAGCGTGCTATGCACCCGCTGCAGGTTGCCATCTACCTTGGCCAACAGGGCGGCATCCTCTTGCGCCAGCAAGGGCCGCAGCAGATCGACGATCTTCTGTGCGCCATCGATATTGGCCTGGAAATCCCACAGATCGGTCCGGCTGTAACGATCTTCCTCGCCGCTGATCTTGGTGGCCGCCACTTCTTCAATCAGTACGGCTGCGCCGCCCACGACCTTGCTGGGCGGGAATGCCAGACCAGCCAGACGCTTCTCCAGCTCGGCGGTGTTCTGCTGTAACTGGTCGGCAAATGGCGTCATACCGGCGGTGCTGTTATCCGCCCACAGCGCTTTTTCCAAGCGATGGAAACCGGTAAAAGCCGGATCCTGAGCGCCCTGTTCGTAGTCATCCTCGCGAGCATCCATGGCGGCATCCAGATCCGAGAACAGTTCGGCGACGGGCTCGATCCGTTCGTAGTGCTGGCGAGCGGGAGCATAGAGCTGCTTGGCGCGGGCGACATCGCCGCTCTTGACGGCGTCGGTGAAGGCTTGGGTGGCGACCACGAACTGCTTGGCTTCGCTCATCACATACATCTTGTACTCGGCAATCGGGCCGACGAGTGCCGCCGGATCCGGTTTGGCCATGGCGGGTGCAAGCAGGCTGGTGGCCAGCACGCTGGAGAGCAGGATCTGGGTCTGGAATCGCATGGGTAACACTCCCTGTAAACGGATTAAGGTGTTGAATTCATGACGGCTGATTGGGCCGTACGGGCGCGGGGTTGGATTAAAAACAGTACCAGTGTCGGGATCAGATAGAGCAGATAGACCCCCACCTCACTGACGGACGGTGATTCCTGATAACCGAGGATGCCTTCCAGGAAGGTTCCGAGCAGTGAATGTGTCGACAACACGCCGCTCCAGTCGAAGGCGATGTCCTGGAAATGGTTCCAGAGTCCGGCCTCGTGGAAAGCGCGGATCGCGCCTGCGGCCAGACCGGCTGCGACCAGCAAAATAAACAGTGCGGTCCAGCGGAAAAATTGTGCCAGCGGCAGGCGAACCCCACCCCAGTAGATAGCAATGCCGACCAGAACGGCGGCGAGCAGACCGCTCAGGGCGCCCAGCGGAGCGGCGAGGCCAACGTCTTGCTGGAAGGCGGCGAGCAGGAAAAACACCGACTCCAGTCCCTCCCGGGCCACGGCAAAGAACACCATCAACACCAGCATCCAGCCACTCCCGGAGCCGGAATCCAGGGCTTTATCCACCGCATCCTGCAACTGCCCCTTGAGGGAGTGCGCCGCCTTGCGCATCCAGAACACCATCCAGGTCAGCACCACCACGGCAATCGCGGCGACCAGACCTTCGAACAGCTCCTGCTGCTTTTGCGGGAATTCGCCGCTGGTTTCGTTGATCCACCAACCTAGTCCCAGGCAGAGCAGACAAGCCAGCACCACGCCGATCCACACCGAGCTCAGCCATTGACCGCGATTCGTGCGCTTCAGGTAACCGGCAATCAGGCTGACGATCAGCGCAGCCTCGAGTCCTTCCCGGAACATGATCAAAAAGGGGACGAAAAACATGAGCTCACCTAATAGGAATTAATCTCATCTATGGTGAGAGTGATTATCGTTAGATGTATTGCGAATACAAGTTATTTTGATGACCCGGATGTAGCCATTCGACATCCAGGGCTCTGCTGTTGAAATCGGCACAGCCTGCTGAATAATTGTCTGGCGAGTGGGGGAATTGCCTTGCACCACACCGATCGATGGCTTAATTTTCGCTTCTTGAGCTGGTTTCATGGATGAAGATGATGCGTTCCTGGCAGGGGATCTTCCCGCTGACGGTCCCGGTGATGATGGGCTATCTGCCCCTGGGTGCCGTGTTCGGTGTGTTATGGGCCAACGCTGGCCTGTGCTGGTATTGGGCGCCGCTGATGAGTGTGCTGGTGTATGCCGGTGCACTGCAGTATCTGGCGGTGGGCATGCTGGCGGCCGGTACGGGCTGGCTCGATCTGGCCGTGGCCTCGTTGCTGGTCAACTTCCGGCATATTTTTTACGGCTTGTCGCTCTATCACCTGCTGACCGGCCGCGGTTTGGGCCGGGCTTATTTTATCTTCGGCATTACTGACGAAACCTACTCCCTGCTCAGTGCGTCCGGTCAGGTGCAGGATCGGCAACAGGCGCTGCGGGTGGTGTTTCTGAACCAGAGCTACTGGGTGCTAGGAACGCTGGCCGGTGTGCTGCTGGCCAAAGGTTTACCACCGGGCTTGCAGGGACTGGATTTTGCCCTGACCGCCCTGTTTACCGTGCTGGCGGTGGAGCAGATCCGCGCCAAACGGGATTGGGGGGCCGCGCTGATTGGGCTTATGGCCGCCTTAGTGGCGGGATGGTTCTTCCCGCACTATTTCCTGCTCGCCGCATCCTTGATGCTGGTTGTGGTGTTACTGGCCTGGCCGTTGCCTGGCAAAGGGGAGGTGGCTCATGACCACGACTGATTATCTGCTGGCGGCCCTCATCATGGGCGGAGTGACCTTCGCCCTGCGGGCCTTTCCCTTCGTTGCCCGTCACTGGATTGCCCATCATCCCCGCATCCAGGTGTTGGGTCAGCGCTTGCCGGTGGCCATGATGCTGTTGCTGACCCTGTATGCCATGGGTGTCCAGCAGTGGCACTCACTGGCTCAGGGCAAAGCCCAAATCGCCGCCGTGCTGTTGGTCGCCGCACTGCAACTCTGGCGACGGCAGGCCATGCTCAGCATCCTGAGCGGTACTTTTCTGTACCTGGCGCTGATGAACGGCTGGCTCGGCAGCTAATTTTATCGCCAAAGAACATCGCCAGTCAGGAAGCCATGACCCTGATCGATGCCGATGTCGGCGGGCGATGAGGGTCATTGGGTTATTGACCTGATATTCGCCATTATGGGTAAATTTGGGCAGGACCAACATCGGAAGAGTGTCATGGTGAAAATTGGCCGCAATGATCCGTGCCCATGTGGCAGTGGTAAGAAATACAAGCACTGCTGTATGGATAACCTCTCGACACAGAGAGCAGAGCTATTGGATGACATGGCTCAAGTCGTTGCCATGAACCCCCATCTTAGCCTGGATGAACTCAACCGGGTTGCTCAGCAGCGGATACAAGAGCGCAATCATAGACCCGAAGCCGATTTTTGCGGTCTCACGCCAACCCAAATGAATAACTGGCTGTATGCACCTTTTAATCAATGGGCCGGGGTGACGGTTACGACACCTGATGACTTGTCCTATAGCCCCGTCATGGGTTATTTGGCCTTGATTCTGGATGAAGCCCTGCAGCAAGAGGGCTCCTTCAAAGCAACCAGCAAAGGCAATTTGCCGGTGAAACTGGTCAAGCAGGCCTGTGATTTGTTGCCTGAGTTTGCCGTCGGCAAGTTTGACATTCATGTGAGCATAAATAGCTTTGCCGGTGTGAATGAAGAGAAGTTTATCGCGCTGCACTACACCCGGATCCTGGCTGAGATTGCGGGCATCATTTACCGCCGAAGTGGCCGTTTCCATGTGAAAAAAGAGGCGCAGAAGCGGTATCAAACCCAGGGCGTGAACGCCTTTTTCCTGCCCATGCTCGAGGCGGCCGTGACGAAGTATAACTGGGGGTATCTCGATGGCTGGGAGACGGAGGTGGATCTGCGCACCTTCTGGCTGTTTATGCTGTGGCGTCTGCAAGGCCATGCGTCTCTCGATCAATTGAGGGAGGAAGTGGCGACCGCGTTCCCCGATGTGCTGCGCCAGTTCGGACCTGATGACTATTTTCCACCCATTCAGCAACTCGGCTTACTGATCGAATCGCGCTTTATCGAGCGATTTTTACAATTCTGGGGCTTTGTCACCGTGGAGCCAAGACGCTTTTTCACCGAGGAGCCGGTTCCCAGAACAGCCGAGATCCAGCCGCTGCTGACGCACACTTTCCAGTTCTCGATGTAACCGCCGATGAGATGGCTGTCCCGTTGCGTCATCGTGTATAGAAAGCTCTATTTTCTATACATGTCGTGCCCCAGGTCGATAAAAATGGCCCTTTTCTATGCCTGTCCCGGTCGGGAGTGACGGGTCACTGCGGCCGTCAGGCGACTGGCCAAATCCAGACCCGCCGGTTTATCACCCGTGGTACTTCTTGAAGTTCTCGGCCTGCTCCAGCACGCTCTTGTAGACCTCATCGTTGGCGACGGGCGGGAAGCCGTAGCGGTGGAGCAGCAGTATGAGGTCCACCTTCAGCTTGGCCTTGATGTCATCGCGGTTGCTCCAGTCGGGGTACTGGGCGCTGTCATCGACAATCACCTTCATCTCCTTGGCCAGCGCTAGCATCTTTTCATCGTCGTAGGTGAAGTCGTACTTCACGCACATATGGGCAAGGATATCGAGAAACGCCTTCTCCTCCATGTCGATGCCGATCTCGGCGAACGACATCATCTCGCTCTTGATGTCGTAGATCAGGTCGGTCATCTGCTGGGTAAAGGCATCGAACTCTTCACCGTTGAGCACGTCATTTTCTTTGCGCTGGTTGTACTGCTCCACCAGTGCCTGGAAGCGCTGGGAGAAGTTGATGCCCTGCAGCTGATTCACCTTCTTGAAGTCGCTGATGGCCTTGGCCAGCAGCTTCTGCAGCAGTTGCATCCGGGTGTTGGGCAACTTGATCTTGTTAATGCGCGCCAGATAGTCGTCATCAAACAGATCTATGGTCTCGGCCTTGTCCTCACCCAGCGCGAAGATCTCCTCCACGCCCTCGGCCTTGAGCGCCTCGGCAATCAGCTCGCGCACCTTCTGGTTCATCTGGGCCGTGTCGGGCGCATCGCCCTTGGTGAGCTTGTAGACGATGGAGCGCACCGCCAGATAGAAGTGGATCACCTCGCGCTCCTGCTGGCAGATCTCTTCACTGCCCACGCAGACGTCATAGGCGGCCTTGAGGCGTTTCACCAGCCCCATAAAGCGCAGCTCCAGCTTCTTGGTCTGCAAGGCGAACTCGGCGGCGCGGTTGAGGCAATCGAGCTGCCGGGTCGGCGAGCCGGAGAAGTAATCGCGGCTGTCGAAGGGGTGGAACAGCTGGCCTAGCAGATGCAGGTGATTGCGCACCTCGATGATCGACTGCTGCACCTCCTCAAAGTTGGAGGTGTCCGCCTTCGAGTACATGGCCAGCGCCATATTCATCCGGCTCTTGATACCGATGTAATCGACCACCAGCCCCTTCTCCTTGCCCTCAAAGCGGCGGTTAACGCGGGAGATGGTCTGGATCAGGTTGTGCTTTTGCAACGGTTTGTCGATGTAGATGGTATCCAGCTCCGGCACATCAAAGCCGGTCAGCCACATATCCACGACTATGGCGACCTTGAAGTTGGATTTGCGGTTCTTGAACTGCTTGTCCAGCTCCTTGCGGTACTCCTTGCTGCCGAGCAGGTCATACATGGCCTCGTCGTCATCCTGGCCTCGGGTCATCACCATATTCACCAAGGGCAGGGGCATCAGCTCTTTTTGCTCCTGCTCGCTGAGGGGGATGCCGTCGCTGGTCAGCTTGGGCTCGAACCACTCAGGGCGCTCGGCCTTGAGGCTCTGGTAGAAGTCATAGGCGATCTCGCGGCTGGCGCAGACAAACATCGCCTTGCCCTTGACGGTCGAGCCCTCGCTAACCCGCTTGCCGTAATGCTGGGCAAAATCCTTCGCCAGCGCCGCGATGCGATCCGGGTCGCCCAGAATGGCGTTCATGTTGGCGCTGGTTTTCTTGCTCTCTTCAATCTGGTATTCGCTGGCCCCTTGCGCCTCGCACACCTGATAGTAGTGCTCTATGGCTTCGAGCTTGCTGTTATCCAGCACCACCTTGGCGGCGCGCCCTTCATAGACGATGCGCACCGTGATCTGGTCATTCACCGACTCGGTCATGGTGTAGCTGTCGACGGGGTCGCCGAATACATCCAGGGTGGCGTCTATGGGGGTGCCGGTAAAGCCCACATAGGTGGCATGGGGCAGCGAGTCGTGCAGGTACTTGGCGAAGCCGTAGCTCTTTTTGATCGTGCCCTTCTCCCGGTCGACCGTGAGTTTCAAATCGAGGTTGACCTGGCTGCGATGGGCCTCATCGGAGATACAGATGATGTTGCTGCGCTCGGAGAGCAGCTGGAGATCTTCGGTGAACTTGTGGATGGTGGTGAGGAAGACGCCGCCACTGGCGCGCCCGGCCAATTTGTCGCGCAGATCCTGACGGCTGGCCACCGGCTCAATCACTTCATCGCCGATAAAGGCGGTGGCGCTGCAGAACTGCTTGGCCAACTGCTCATCCAGATCGGTGCGGTCTGTGATGAGGATGATGGTCGGGCTGGCAAAGTCGATGCTCTTCATCAGCAGCCGTGCCAGAAACTGCATGGTGTAGCTCTTGCCGCAGCCGGTGGCACCAAAGTAGGTGCCGCCCTTGCCGCTCCCGCCGCGGTTTTCCTCCACCATGAGCCCGGTACTGTCCGGGCGGCTCACCAGCTGTTTACGCTCTTTTTTGATGTTGTAGTAGAGCTTGCGGGCGGCGTAATACTGGGGGTAGCGGCAGCAGATCTTGCTTTCGTTGTGGCTGGTATCGGGGAAGAAGATGAAGTTTTTCAGCACATCCAGCAGTCGTAGCGGATGAAACAGCCCCTGGATCAGGGTGTAGAGACCGTTAATCCCATCCTGCTCGGTGGACTCGTTGCCGCTCACCTTGCGCCAGGCGTAGTAGAACTCGTAGGGGGCAAACAGGTTACCCATCTTGTTGCTCACCCCATCACTGAGGATGCACAGGGCGTTATAGACAAACAGCTTGGGGATATCGCGCCGGTAGCGCACGCACAGCTGCCGCCAGGCGTCATAGGGGGTGGCGGCCTCTTCGCGCACCGCCGATTTGAACTCGAACACCACCAGCGGCAGGCCGTTGACATACAAGATGGCATCGGGGATGCGCAGTTGCAGCCCGCCATCACGGCCGTTGTTAACAGAGCGCCCTTCGATCTCCAGCTGATTGACCAGCCGGAAGATATTGTTGCCGACGTCGGCAGCTAGCTCCTCGCTGTTAAAGAGCCGCGCCAGCTGCTCTGGCAGCTCGCGGCTGTCCAGCAGCTCGATATAGAGATCTTTTTGCTCCCGGTTTTCGCGTTTGAGCAAAAAGCCGTTGCTGAGCCACTGGCAGAAGGTCTTGTTGCTCTGATAGAGATCGCTGGCGGGCAGACTCTGCAACTGCTGCAGTATGCTCGCGATCTCGCCGTCCGTGATGCCATCGCCCTGATAGTGGCGCGTCAGATAGTGGCGCAGATCATCGGCCAGCAGCACCTCGGCCTTGGTGGCGCGGGTTATCGCGCTGCCGAGGCTATGGGGGTAGCAGGGCTCACCCGCCGCCGTCTGGTGCTGCCCCAGCAGGGTGATAATGGCCTGTTCCAGCTTGCTTTCGGTAAATATATGGCTCATGACAATGGCTTCTTCTGCTGGTCCCGATCTCTATGGTTACGCTATCTGTGGGCGCAGTTCCCGTTTGCTGTTGCTGCTTATGTGGCACCGGGGCAACCGGACGCCGACACGCCGTGCATCCATCCCTGGAGGCTCGAAGGCATCATCCCTGATGCCTACGGTCGGCTTATCGGTTATCCCCGCCACCACATCTCTGCCCCCGTGGGTGACCCACACCCTAAGGGAACAGCACCTGTCTCTGACGGTTTAATTCATCTATTCCGTGGCCAACTCCGCCTTAATATTATCCAGCCGTAGTTCACCGGATATTAATTTGGGTAATAGGGCGTCACGGAGTTTGGTTAACGCTAGGCTTTCTTTCTCACATAGCTCNGATGTTATTGAGTGATCGGCATGGATGTTATTACGTGATCGGCATGAATGTTATTGAGCGATCGCCATGCGTGGGAATATGCACCGTAGGGCGCAATAGCGCAACGTATTGCGCCCTACTTGCTAAAATGTTATGCATTTGGAGCTAATATGTCTAGCTTGCCAACATATCAAGGTAAAGCTGTTGCTTATCTTGACCAAAATATATTAGATGTATTTGTAAAATATGGAATGATCGATTTCGCTTGTATGCTGAGAGATACCTATCAGGTTGTTTACTCGGATGAAACGCTAAAAGAAATCAAGCGTTCTGGAGATTATGCTGAAAAATTTTTAAATGTTTTAAACAACCTAAATGCATTTCATATCAAACAAAGACTAACAAATTTATATGAGCCTACAAATGAAATCACAATTTCTCAAAAAGATTCTTATTTGGCATATAAAGAATATCGTGATCAATTGCCCGTGTATCAAAAACTTCTCAACTCGATGATGCAAACCATATTTAAAACATACGGTGGCCGAAGAGGTGATGATTTTAATATCATAAAAAACGAGCAACTAGATGCATTTAGCCTCCTAATGGAACATATCGATGAGCAATCAGAAATAATAAAAGAGATCAATCCAGACTTAGCAATTCATATTAAAAAAGCCGCTAAAATATCTATGCAGCAGATGGAACATGCACTCGAAAAATCAACAGCATTGATGTCCGCAAGTATAAATGAACAAGATAATTGGTCTGGTGTAATAGATTTTAGAGAAGCAATGAAAATTGGACCAAAAGAGTTAAATAATATTTCACACCCAAATGTTCTTCAGAAAATATGGGATTTATATAAAGAGAAGGATGAATATAAAGATTTAAACTGGTCGGCAGAGGACTTCTTTTTCATCAAATCCAACCCAATTAATGTAGGAAAACCTTATTTCAATTATCAAAAAGTCAATTGCATACCTGATTACCATCATGATTCAGCCCCTCAGGACTATACTTAGAGTATCCTGTTCTGGAGGGTTTAATCATGGCCAAGAACAAGGTTCAGTTTCAAAAAAGCATGAATATTCATGCCTTTATTCAGCGTTATGGCAGTGAAGATCTGTGTCTGCAACGGCTGTTTGATATTCGCTGGCCTCAAGGCTTCCGATGTCCAAACTGTGGGCATACCCACCATTGCAAGCTTCACTCGAGATCGGTTTACCAATGTAATCAGTGTCACCAGCAAACCTCGCTGACTGCTGGAACCATCTTTGCCTACTCCAAATTGCCTCTTACCATCTGGTTTTTGGCCATCTATCTGATCACTCAAGAGAAAAATGGTGTTTCCGCTCTGGAATTATCGCGTTCGCTTGGCATCTCTTACAACGCTACCTGGCGACTTAAGCACAAGCTGATGCAAGCCATGAAAGAGCGTGATGATGAGGTTCAGCTATCCGGCATCATCCAGCTTGATGATGCTTATTGGG
>NZ_BAAGVN010000092.1:0-2620 GCF_054780855.1 Pseudaeromonas pectinilytica | reverse complement strand
TCATACTCGATCTGATTGATGATGAAATTCGGCATATGAGCCCCGTTAAAATCCAGTTTAAACGCTGTATCGATAGCGTACTGACGGGGCCGGCTGAGGCGGGTTTATTGTGTATTACATAAGAAAAACCCCGCTCGGTGGTGGGGTTGGTGTTAGACCATGCACAGTTTCATGCATCAATGCTGATAGGTCAATTGTCCTCAATTGAGATTTATTTTAGAGTCCTTACATTAACTAAAGATAAGGAAATCACAATGCGGCATCGACATCTTACCGCTGGCGCCATCCTCTGCGTGCTGGCGTCCTGCACACTTCAAGCAGCCGTTTATAAATGCACGGATAAAAATGGTCAGCTGACCTATAGCGGGCAACCATGCGGAGGCGACGCAAAACCTGTTGATGTCAAAGTCTACATACCATCAGCTGAGACTGTGGCCGCCGCACAAAAAGACCTGGATGAATTAAGTAAACAACAGGATGCATCAAGACGGGAAAGAGAAATTGCGAGTCTGGAAAACCAAATCAAAGGTAAACAACGAGAGATGCGCACAGAGCTTGACCGGTTGGAAAGAAAAAAAAGTTATGCCAACAACAACCTAGCAGGCGCAACATTCTTGAACAGTGTGTCAGTTGAAATGCAAGCCGTTACGGCGCAATACCAAGCCGAGATAGATTCACTTCGCAAGGAAATCGAGAGCATTCAACAACAATGAACCCCGCCGAAGCGGGGTTATGAATCAAACATATCCGGTTGATGCCGTTTCCTGTGCAGCTTGCGCTGCTCGGCGATAATGACATAGAGCTGTGGGTGGCTCAGTTTGTAGTGCGTGGCAATGCTATCCATCGGCTCGTTCTGGTACCAACGCTCAAAGATCTCAAGGTCACGCAATGCAGCCTTGAGCTTTTCTCCAGTTGGGATGTAGTAGGCCCGACCGCCCAGGTAGTGAGCCAGCACCAGGGCCAACTTGCGGGACTTAACCCCCGGCTCTGCCACCCCCTCCCGTTTCAATTCGCTCGCCATAACCTCAGCAAGATCCGCAAGTGATTGCGGCCATTTGGCCTTGAGCTCATCGATTGGGATTAAGTCCATCCGGTCAACAAGTTGTCCCAAGGCTTCATGGTCATCTGCAAACAAGTCCATCGTTTTGTTATCCATCCCGACCTCCTCGCTTAACCAGGGCGACCAGCTCGGCAACCCGATCCCGGTTCCGTTGTTGCTGTGCTTCACTCATCGGTGGCGCGGTCAACAGGGGGTTAACCGGCTGTGGCCGCGATGGCAGGTAATGCAGCAAGTGCTTTGGCGCTGGCCAGCGGTCAACGTCACGCATCATGCGGACGAACGCCGCCGCAATCCGCTGGCTATCCAACGACTCAGTCCAACCGATTGGGGCTGCCCACAGCGTTTCGGCCCAACTGGCGGCCGTCAGCTGAATGGTCTCCATGGCCGGGGTACCCTGTAGCGATAACGAGATCAGCTTCTGCAGACCAGTGGCCAACTCGCCCATAAACCATTGTTCATGTTGTCCGGCTGCCATCATTTACCCCCTTTGAGCGCTTCGAGCGCCATCATGCCGCCCGCTGTTTTGCTGGTCATTCTGGCGGGCTGTTGCATGATCTGCCCTGGTTGTTGCACAGCAGGGCTGTTTTGTTGCAACGCCATACCCTCTATCACTCGTTTTAGGTAGTTGTGATTCGATAGCGGCTTCCACACGGCAGGGTTTTGTTGAGCCTTGCTGCGCATGGCTTCAACCACCTCGGCCAGGGCTGGAGCAATTTCGGCACCGCCCAACGCCAGAACATCCCCCATCAACCGCAACGCCCGGTCATTGGCCAGGTCGCGGTTGTGGGAGCGAAACAAGCCGATATAGCCCACAAGGGCAGTGCCATGTTCGATCGTCAGCGGTACCAGCGAGGCCATCAGTTGACGGCCCGCCTCATCCTGCACCAATGCCTCCAGGTGGATCTGCCCATGACAAATGGGGCAACGTCCTAACTTCATACATTCACCCCATGCTGCACTTCATACGCATCCAGAACGCCTTGATACCCGGCTGGTTTCCCAGTCCGAGGGTTGGATGGCACCCGCNAGCGCCGTTTCGCTACCATCCCGGACAAATCCATGCTGGTGCATGGTGATCCAGATGGCCCGGATCTTGGTAATTTCGGCAACCTTGACCGGCACCTCTGATGCAGGGCTTAAACGGGGCTTTTTCACCGGGTTTACACGGCGTTTAAACCCAGCAGCCTTGAACGATTCCAGCAAAGCCTCCAGCTCTCTATCCAGCAGTTGGGAACAACTGGTTTTCCCGGTGGCCACCGAGTCGATGGCCGCCCGGTAGGCATCGTCATCCAGCGCCAGCTCGCGCTTGGCCACATGGGCCAACTGGATCAGTTGTGCTCTAGTCGCCATCGTTGTCCTCCAACTTCTCCACGAACAGTGGCTTACCGCGAGGCGCTGGGCCTAACCGCCATGCGGGCGTGTTGGCATCTAACCAGGCCACCGCTTGCTCGACAGTGGCGTGACCAGGCAGCGAACACCGCACTATTTCAACCAGCTCTGCCTGTTCCTTTAACACTTCAATCTCTCGCCAAGCCTGACTAGCCGGAGCCGCCTTGGGCT
>NZ_BAAGVN010000091.1:0-7153 GCF_054780855.1 Pseudaeromonas pectinilytica | reverse complement strand
ATGTTAGGAGGTCACATGGAAGATCAGATCCTGGAAAACGGGAATGGTTCCGTTCAGGGCGCTACTTGTGTATAAGAGTCAGGCCACCAAGTCCAAGGAACTGCACCCTCAACTTCAGATAAATAACGAATAGTAGTGGGCTGGCTATCTCCATTTTTACCAAAATAAATTCGCCCTTCATCCAACAACTTTTGAAAAGCTGGTTGAGAGTAACGCCAACAATTTCCTGGTGGAGGAGAGAATCGCTTACCTGTCGGTCCAATTATTTCATAAAACTGTGACGGAGTGGCATGTCCTGCTTGAGCTGTAATGGGAATTGTCCTCCAAGGTCCTCGTGGATCATTTGTAGGGTTTTTATATACTTGTGCTTGTTTGTCATTTAGTGGCAGCTTATTTCTCAACTCTTTAAATATTTTTGGTTTTTTTGCATAAACCAATACATATTCATGAACATCGCCTATTGCAGCCCGGTTTTCTCTAGAATACCGTTTCTGCCATACATTCGATGCAATGAATTTATCTCTGCCACATGTTTCGTCTAACAACAATCTTAAGTAAGGCATCTCACGATCATCTATAGATATCCATAAGCTTCCTTGTTCACTGTCCAGCAATCCCCAAATAATCTGCAATCTTGCTTGTAATAATGATAGCCACATAGAATGCTCTACCCCATCATCATAGAACTCAAATGCGGCACCAGTGTTATATGGTGGATCAATATACACGCACTTTATTTTACCGGCATATTCTTGTGCCAATGACTTAAGTGCCAATAAGTTATCACCTTGGATTAACAGGTTGTCATTGAATCTATTATTAGCCTGACCATCTTTGTTAGTGGCGATCGATGTAACTTTATATGAGAGGCTCTTATCTTCAAGAAAAATACGCGGCTCAAGACGCGGGCGTTTATCCTTGCCAATCCAGGTGAGTTCTAATTTTTGCTTAGTTGTTGTCATGTTTATTCCAGCCATCATCAGCGAGGCAGCGCCAGCAGGCGCTCAATCCAGTTATTAAAATGGGGGCACTGGGCGCGAATGGCGTCCAGCCCAATATCTTCCGCAATTAAAGGACCATCCACGGTCTTTTTATAGTGTGGCACTAACGCCAAGATTCGTTTTGACGGCGCAGTTTGCGGGCTGTTATTGATATGTTCTGGCGTTGCAAACGCGCCACTGATCGCGGCCATAGGTGCAAGCAGTGCTTGGTCATCCAGCCATTCGGCAATCTTTTCTGGCGCACTGAACAGCAGCGCCTCGAACTCGTGGAGCATCAGGTTAGGGATAAAATTGGGCGCGTCGATATCCTGCAGCAATGCCAGCTCTAATCGCACCACCTGCTCATGGGCATCCGCTACTCGGCCATCCAGCCCCGGAAAATCATTGGGCAGGCCATAGTAGTCCATCATGGTGGTGACATACGCCCCTTGGTCCTGCCGACACAAGCGCGTCAGTTGGTGCTTCACCTTGCCATAGCTGACTATCCCGCCCTTATGCCCCGGACTGGTCTGCGCCAGAATGGGAGTCAGATAAATGCCCAGACGCGAAAAATAGGGAACCAGCAGATCACGCACGAAAGTCTCTTCGGTTTGCCCTTCAACAAAGACCAGCACTCGACTCATGATTGTGGTCTCCCGCCCAGCAGGTTCTTCTTCCACAAATCACCCAGGCTGTAATCCTGTAGCCATTCGCTCAGTTGATCCTCTTCCAGACGCTTAAAGGTAGAAGCGCCGTTCTGCTTATCCACGACGATCAGATCCTCGACATCAAACTGATTCACCAGCTCGACCGACTGGGTCGAGATGATCAGCTGATGTTCGATACTGGCGCTTTTAATCAGCTCGGCCAGCACATTGATGGCATAGGGGTGCAAACCCAGCTCTGGCTCATCGACAATGATGGCGCTGGGCATAAACTCTTCCGGTTGCAACAGTACGGTCGCCAGCAGGATAAAGCGCAGGGTGCCATCCGATAGTTCACTGGCCTTGAAAGGAATATCGTGATCCTTCTCGGTCCATTCGAGCTGAATGCTGTCTAGGTTGTCTGGTGTGGCACGTAGGTAAAAATCACCGAAATAGGGTGCCACCATGCGAATGGTGCGCACGATCCGCTTGTAGTGGCCGTGATGATTTTTTTGTAACCGGAACAAGAAAGCCGCCAGATTGGCGCCATCTTCCCGCAGGTAGTCGTTATCGTTGATACGGTGGATCTGCTTGACCTTGGCACTCTCGCTGGTGTCATGGAAATGGTAGACACGCCAGCGACGCATGATCGGAAGCGTAAACGCTTTAATGCGGGAGTTATGCTTTTCGGCCAGTGACTCGAAATGACCGGAGCCGACCGAATTATCGCCGTTCATATTCCACCACAACGCTTCTCGCTGAAACATCATGCGGTTGTCGTTAGTGGCCTCTAACGCAAACTTGTAGCCATTGTTGCCAAAGTAGAGCTCTCCCTTTAGGGCCTCACTCTGCTTGCGTCCAAAGTGTAACAAGGCATCCGGGCCTCCAGCCTTGCCTACCAGGAATTGCAGACGGTGATCGAGCAGGGTGGCAATTAATCTAAAAAAGCTGATGAAGTTCGACTTACCCGCACCATTGGCACCGATTAACACATTTAAAGAGCCCATCAGCAGATCACACTTGGCAATCGACTTATAGCCATCAATCACGATATGACTCAACTGATCACTATTGGTAACATCCTTCATGCTGCCGCCTCACGTTCATTCGCCATGACCTGCCATGTTACCGCAAACAGCTCCGTCACACGGGTTTCTGTGGCCAGACGAGCTTCAACTTCTTCCAACAGGAGATCCTCTTCCTGTTCAATCTTCTTCTTCTCTTCGTAGTAGTGCAGCATGGCGTTATCGCGTTCTCTCTCTAGCTGTTTGAGTGCCTTCTTGGCTTCCATCTTCTCCTGCAAGGAGGTCAGCTGCCGTGATGCTTTACGTGCTTCCTTGATTTCCTGATCCAGCTGTTTGATACGCAGATCCAGTGCAATGCGTTTGTCTTCAGACCAACGCTCCAACTTCTCGACCTCTTCGCCATAGTAGGTTTCGTTATCGCGCTCAACCTCACGCTGAAAATCTCCCAGCTGTGCCTGCTGTCGCTCTGACAGTGAAGAGAAGTCAGGCTCAGGGATGATGACCGGCACCTGGGCTAACGGCAGCTGCAATAGTCGCTCGACGGTCTCGCTATGCATTGGCTCGCCATGCTGGTTGCTCGCCAGCAATAGCAGCTGCTCACGACGCTGCGCCGTTGATTCGATACTCACCTTGATGACCTTTAGCAAACCGCGATTGCCTATCAAGCCTTTCACATCAACCCATTGCCCCTGATCAGACGAGCGCTCGTAAACAAACTGGAGTGCTGCAGGCGGCAAGTGAGCAGCCTTGGCCTGTGTAATCAACTCGGCGCCAAGACCATCATGAGGCCGGAAAAACTCACCATCCTCGATCTCTGCCGTCTGCCAGTTCAGACTGTATTTGCCATCACGCCAGACAAAAGCCCCCGCAGCTTCACTGAACCCGCCCTGCTCCTGTAAGGCCATACGGGCCAGTAACAACATCTTCTGCTGGTAAGCCGTCAATTCGATATTGGTCTTGTCCCGCCGGGTATTCAGTCGGCTGACGACATCGGCATCAAAATGCTCAAACAACGACCGGCGGGTATCACTGTTTTTGGCCTCCAGCTGATCTTTGAGCTCTTCTTGCAATGAATTGAACTCAGATTCAATTTGCTCATCGCTACGGCAGCGCTGATAGATATCGTGGATCCGGCGTTCAATATCGACCCCTGACTCGATGGAGCCAAGGACTTCATCTGAAGCACCAAACACACCTTCAAACAGTTGAAATTTCTGACTCAGCAACTCAAACACGCGCTCATCGGCACGGTTGCCCTTGTTGATAAAATTGACCACGACGACATCACTCTTCTGACCATAGCGATGAACCCGGCCAATCCGCTGCTCGACCCGCTGCGGATTCCAGGGCAGATCGTAATTGATCAGCAAAGAGCAGAATTGCAAGTTGATACCTTCGGCTCCCGCCTCAGTACAGATCATCAAGGTGGCATCGTCGCGGAACCGCTCAACCAGAGCCGCTTTCATATCTGCAGTTTTAGAACCAGAAATACGACTAGAGCCCCGATGACGCTCTAACCACTCCTGATAAATCTGTTTCGATACTGAATCACTGTTACTGCCATTTAGCATCACGATCTGACCGTCATACCCTTGAGCCGCCAGCATCTCTGCCAGCCAGGTCTGGGTACGGACTGACTCGGTGAAAATTACTGCTTTGCGGCTGCCACCTAGCTCAGCTGTTTTCTCAAAGGCACGTTCGAGCACACGAACCAAGGCATCCGCTTTAGCATTGTTGGCGATACTGCAAGCCAGGCGTTGAAAATCCTTTAACAGATCAATCTCAGCCTGCAGAGCTTGAGGATCAATCAACTCCTCGTCGCTCACCCCCTCTTCATCCTGAAGGTCTGACAAATTCTCATAATCTGCCAAGGCATCCAGCAGCGGCTGCTTCTGCTCTAGGCGAGTAATCATGGTCTGCAAGGTGCCTTGAATGGCAAACGACGATGAAGCCAAAATTTTGCGAATGACCAAGGTCACCAGATGTCTGGCACCACTTTTGATGGCTAGCAGATCTTCACGCTGCAGATACTCGGAGACCTGCCGGTACAGTTGCTCTTCTTGCGTTGACGGGCGGAAATCCTCGGTCATGGAATAACGACGAGTGAAACTAATACCACCCTCTTCCTGTACCTGGCGTCTGAGCGTGCGATTACAGACTTTACCCAGGCGATCTCGAAGCAACGCCAATTCAACCTGATCCAGCTGTTGACGGCCATACCGAGCCTTAAACGATGGCAAATCGCCAAAAAAGTGCGGGTCAATGATAGATACCAGCCCGTACAGCTCCAGCATGCTGTTCTGCAATGGCGTGGCCGAAAGTAAAACTTTCTTAACCCCCATTAAGGCGTTATCAAGCACCTTGGCTGTCTTGGCTCCATCACTCTTGTAGACATTGCGCAACTTGTGCGCTTCGTCCATGACAACCAGATCCCAAGGAATACGCTGAAGTTCTGACTCCTTGCGGGCTGCAAATTCATAGGAGCAGATGCAAATTGCAGGCTTTCCGGAAGCACGTTCCAGATCAAACGGATTGGCCACCCCCGCCTTTTTAGATTCATTGAAGGACTTTGCCTCCATGATCATTGAAGGCAGCGAGAATTTCTCCTCCAGCTCCTGACTCCACTGTTTGCGCAAGGTAGCAGGGGCTATCAACAGTAACTTACGACGGCGTTCGGCCCATTTCTGCGCCAAGACCAGGCTGGCCTCGATGGTTTTCCCAAGACCGACCTCATCGGCCAGAATTACACCGTTCGACAGTGGGGATGCCAGCGCGAACATGGCAGCCTCGATCTGATGCGGATTCATATCAACCTTGGCCCCGGCCATCGTCTTGGTCAACGACTCTTCCGCCTTACCCTCCAGCGTCAGACTATGGGCCAGCCACGCTTGTTGATGTGCTGAATAGTGACTCACGCTTTATCTCCCGTGGCAGATGCCGGTTGCACTGAGTTCGCTCCATAGCCCGGAGCCAACACCAGATTCTCTACGCCATACAGGGCAGCCTGATTGTTCAAGGCCAGCGGATGACGCTCGGCTGGCAAGCTGTGCTCTGGTGAACAGTCCACATTCCAGTAGTTGAGCAGATAGCCCGCCAACGCCGCACGGATCTGCACGTCGCGCTGACCATCAACCATGCCGTAGTCCATCGCGATGGCCTCGGGATAGGCAATCGCAGGATGCGGGATCAGCTCCAAATCGACAATTCGGTTCCACTGATGATCAAACTCGCGAGTCTCTTTTTCCGGCGGAACATCGTTTAACAGCGAGACAGTTTCAAAGCGTGAACAGGAGAAATCTCGGAACGCCTGCCGGAGCCGATCAAAGGCCCGGACATGCCAGCGATGACCATCATTGGCCAGACTGTGAGGTACCAGCTCACGTTGCGTCCGCCCGGATGAGAGCGATACATAGCTGCAGCTGATGGCTTTTTGCAGGTGAATGGCCCGCATCAAAGCGGACAATATTTCGGTCTTGGGCTGGATCAGTTGCTGCGGTGCCAGGCAACGCGCATTCGGCAACTGTGGTTGAGTGATGCCATTACCAAAGCCAAAGGCCAGACAAGTGAGCGCGGCGGTGGGCTCATGGTCAAACAACGGTTTGAATGCAGGCGTCCGCTCATAGACCTTGTTTTGCGGACGCAACACCAGGTTGCCCGCACAAAACTCCTTATAGGTCCCAAAGTCACGAGTCGCGGCTGCAGGGCCAATACCGAAGCGCTCTATCAGCGCAGCACGGGTGATTGAGCCAAAGTAGTTGAGGCAAAAATCGATATACGCCAAGCGCTCACGCTGGGCGTAGGGAAGCTCGTCTAAAACCTGCATGCGGTTACGGTCAGATATGTTCAATAGAGACTTAACCTATCATAACGAACAAGTCACGCAATCAAAATGATGACTTAATGTGAGCTTGATGATAAAACTGCCTCATACGGCTCTTATTTGCTGATTTATTCAGCGTATAAACAGCGTCGGGGGGATGTGGTGGCGGCTTTTAACAAGATTCCATTTGCTATCAGAGAAGCGGATCGAAAGATCGTCAGCATTGAGGATGTACCAAGAGGATTGGCGTGTGCATGTCGTTGCCCCAGCTGCGATGCGCGGCTGCAGGCAAGGAAAGGAGACGTTAACGAACACCATTTTGCTCATCACGATAGCAGTGCAGAGTTGTGTGAGTTTGCGCTTGAAACCAGCATTCGCTTAATGCTGCTGGAGACGTTAGGAAAGATCCAGTCGATCAGTACGCCAGATTTTTTGTGGGGAAAGGAGATCATCATTCGCGGACGAGAAAATGGTGGCCTCGCCCCCGGCGGCCATGACGGGTTTGGCAATGGCACTGCTGGATGGCTTGCTCATCCATCCAGAGGGTCAACGAACCTCGTTGCACCAAGGCTTGGTTGTACTGTTTCCAGTTGCTGATCTGGTGCTTGGACTTGCCCATCTGGCGCTCCCGGTGGTGAACCTAAGAGATCAGATCACCAAACTGCGGGATAGTTCCCTGATTTG
>NZ_BAAGVN010000090.1:0-4525 GCF_054780855.1 Pseudaeromonas pectinilytica | reverse complement strand
ATGTCATCAAAACCTTTATCGAGACTTGCTATGAATGGAGCGGTGCATTAAAAACCGCAGCTATAGCTTTTGCTGCATTCAAGCTCACCCAATTTATCAGTGGGGTTCAGTCGGCCGCTAGAGTATTAGTTGTTGAGCTCATCCCTGCCTTGCTGCGCACTGGTACTGTTGCGGCGGGAGCAGCTGCAGCTGGCACTGGAAAATTAGCCAGCTCGTTTGACAAGCTAATTGCCAGGGTAAATGTATTTACTCTAGCAATCGCAGCGGGAGTAGCTGCAGGCTATGGCATTCAGGAGATCCGCAAGGCCATCTTTGACCTGACCGAAGGGCAGGAGATTAAGAATCGTATCGCTGAGAAAGAACGTCAGCTCAATGACCAGCTATTGCGTCAGGGTGCTGAGCTGATTGCTCAGAATGCCCAATATAAAGACTTGAAAATCCTCACCGCTGACCAGGTTAAGTACCTGTCAACCACCGAGCAAGCAGCGTATGAACAGCGTTTAAACGGCCTAAAAGGTTACCTAGTTGGTCAGCTACAGCAAAATGCCGCCCTGGAAAAAACGGGCCAGTTAACTGAAGAGCAGAAGAACAAAACTCTGACTGAGGTCGCTGCGATGCGTGATGGATTCACTTCATTCGAAGCAGGCCAACAAGCAGCACTGACACAAGCATCCAAGTCATTGACTGATTACACCGCTGATGTGGCCGCCGCAGCCGAGGCCACGAAACGTTTCGCGGATGCAGGTCTCGATGATGTGTTCAGCAAGGCCAAGCTGGATTTAGATCAGATCTCTGGCAAGGTCGGCAAGGTCGTGACCGAGTACGTATCTGGTTTAGACGTCATGACTAAGGCCAGCAGTGTCAATGCAGTAGCGATACAGGGATATCTGGAAAAGGCATTCGAGAGCGCCAAGAACAAGGCAGAGCTGGATGCTATCTCCGAGAAAATGGCCCTGCTGCATGCTCAAGGAAAGCTCATCGGCCAGCCGTATATCGACTCTCTATCTCAAGCGACTGCAGCAGCCAAGAAGATGGCGGCTGAATCGGTTGCCGGTGCGACGGCCTATTCTGCTGCACTCAAAGCCCAGAAGGCGGCCGTCGAGGAAGCCTATAAGAAAGGCGAGATTGGCGCGGAGCAGCATCGTCAGCAAGTGGGCAAGCTGAATGCTGAGATAGATAAGACCACCAAGGCATCCAAGAAAAATGCAGATGCCGCCGATGACATGACCAAGGCCTATTCCGATTTTGGTATGCAATCAGCCAAGGCGTTAGAAGCCCAGGCCGCCAAGCTCAAAGCGTCATTTCAGACTATCCAATCTGGTGCTCAACCGTTGGAGCAGGTCAAAGAGGCGTTCCTCAAGTACGCCGAGGCTGAACTGACATCAGCCAAGGCCAATGACCGCTATGCCGATGGGGCTCTGTCTGCCCAGGCCGCAACCTTGGGGTTGAGTTCCGAGTTTGATGCCCTGGAGAAGTCGGTTGCTGCCACCGGTAAGGAGGCGTTGATCACGGCTGGAGCGCTCGACACTCTAGGGGCCAGTAGCAAGAAGGCCGGGGCGAATGTGGCTACAGCTGGTCAGAACGTCGATCAGCATTCAGAAGGCATGAAGAAGCTCCAGGAGCACACCCGCGAGGCATCCGACGGTCAACTTACGTTTGCCGATGTGATGATGAAATCCTCCGAGGTCGCCTCGATGAGTCTGGATGACATCAATACCAAGATGGCCGAAGCCCAGGAAATCTGGGAGTCGAGCTACAACTACCTGCAGCAATTCAATGATATCTCCACCGAGTGGTGGTCGCCGTTTGTCCTCAAACAAAAGCTGGCCCAGGAAAACAACTTGCAGATCCTGGGGCAGATGAAGCGCGTTCGCGAGGCATCAGATGCCTTGGCCGATGCGGAGCAGCCGACCGCCAAGCTGGTCGCCAACGCCGAACGGGCAGTGAAAGCTGCGTACAAGCTCGATGACCAAACGCTCTCTTCGTTCCGAGCCGCCATCGATAGTGCCAAGCAGAAGATGAACGAGCTGGCTGAATCGGCTGCATCCACAGTCAGCAATTTACGCGACGAACTGGACCAACTTTCTGAGAACTATGACGCCATCGAACGGCGGCGCTATGACGAGCAAGTTGCCTCTATCCGCTCCAGTCTGGAAACCGCCCGCGCATCAGGCAATGCTGATGCCGTTGCCAGCTACAAAGAAGCGCTGCGCCTCGCTGAAGAACTGCATCAGAAGAAGATGGCCACCATCAAAGCCGAACAAGCCGCGGCCGCTCAAGAGGTGGCAGAGTCCAAGAAAGCAGCGGCTTCAACCTCAGCCGCAAAGGCATCCACAGCAGCTAAGACCGCAAACCAAAACACAAGCGAGACAACTACTTTGTCCAGGGAAATCACCATCAATCTGCCGGGATCCCGGCAGACCATTAAAACTGATGCTGCTGGTGAGGCCGCACTGGAGTCAGTGCTCCGCCAGCTTGAATCAGTGGGGGCAATCACTCCATGACCAACTCACTCGCAGGCATCGAACTGGATGACGAAATCGCGTGGACTGATGAACTGGACTGGACGCCTATCGAGCAGTCGCTATCGCGCGGCCAGACCGGTCACATGATCGTCCAGGAAGGGACCAAGGTCGGCGGCCGACCGCTGACCCTGACCATGACCGGCACCCGAGCCACAGTCGATTTGCTCCGCGCCCAGCTCACGACAGCCCAGCTGCCGTTGGTGCTTTACGGAACAACGTACACCGTGCGCTGGCGTCATGCCGACAAGCCCATTGAGGCAACTCCGCTGGTCGATTACGTCAACCCGGCCGCAATGCCCGATCTTGAACACGCCATTACTCTGCGATTAATCGAGGTTTAAACGACATGACTATCCAACCCGCTGATCTCGTATTGCTCGAATCAGAGCGCATGACCGATGAGGCCTCCGGCGGTGGGCGCCCGACCGGTAGAACAATCCCGGACAATACGCTCAACGCCATTTTTCAAAAGACCTCGCGCCGGGATCGCACCGAGGGTCGCACCAACCTGACCAAGGTCTTCTGTGCTGTACGCACCGCGACCGCGGAGTCTTATCAGGGGAGTCACTTTGCCGTCACCCGTGACGCCGAGGATGCCCACATCAACGTGGTCTGCTTACCAGGTACTCCCACTGATACCCGCGCCGAGGCCCGGGCACGGATCGAGGCATATCTCGTGCCCGGGGTGTTCAGCAACCTCTATCTGCTGGGTGACCAGTACGCGGGCCAGCGCACCATTCTGTTGTACCAGGAGACCAAGGAGCAGTTGCCAGAACTGGGCTCCACCCTGTTCCTCAAACAGCTGGATAAGACCGGTGTTGTCGTCGCCAGCGACTACGTCAAGATCAAGAGTTACGACGCCGAGATCCGCCAATTCACTTATGAAAAGGGTGGAGAGTTTTTTACCATCACGCGTCGTCAGCTGACCGTCAAACTGGCTGGCAAGCTGCGGATCAACCTGACCGGCGGGACTCCATACCCGACCGGAACGGCCGTCAGCGGCGATACACCAGCCGCCAAGGTTTACTTCACCAACGTAGCGGATACCGCCCAGTTCTACGGCGTGTCGGCGCTGGCGCAGTCGGCAGTGGCTGGCAGCGCATCCGTCCGCGTCAAGGATGTCTATAAGCCCATCGTACCCAGTGCCTACTCTGAGACCAACGTGATCGAGCAGCAGGCGCTCTCCGATCTCGCTCAGTTAGCAGCATCTGGCCCAGCCACCTCGGCGGCACTGACCTTTGCGGTGGTCGCCGGTAATCAGTCGCGGGCGTTTATGCCGCGGATCCCGATGCGGGGATCTGTGCTGACCATCGATGGTGGCGTTTATAAGGATGATGGCTCAGGTAGTTTCAAATTCGTTTCAGGCGCGGATAATTTCAGCCAGATCACCCTGTCCTATGAGTCCGGACAGATTGACGCCTATCGCAAGACCAGCGTGTTCACCAGTGGCGCCCAGATTGCCTACACCCCAGCAGCCCGCATGATTGGCGCGGCAGTGAGTGTCGAGAAGGAAGTCACCGTGGCCAACCGCACCTTCAGTTGGATTTGGTCCTATCCGAATAACCCGCCTGAAGCGGGATCCGTGGTGATTTGGTATCGCAGCTTGGGTAAGTGGCAACTGATCCAGGATGACGGTACCGGCCGCCTGACCGGAGCCGGCACCGGAACGGTTACCGCTAGCGGCACCATATCGGCCACATTCAGTTCGCTGCCGGATGCTGAAACCAGCATAGTGCTGATGTTCCTGCCGATCGGGGCCTTGGAGTACACGCCTCTGGCTGGCGCCATCACGGTTGCAAAAAAGCAGGTGCTGGCACTGCCTTATGTGCCGCAGCCGGGAACATTGGCGATCACTTGGACCTCAGGCGGTCAGAACAAAACCGTTACTGATAACGGCAGCGGGGTGCTGGCAGGCGATCTGACCGGCGCAGGCTATGTCAGTTATGCCGGTAAATCGGCCGCATTTGTGCCGACCGGGCTCCCGGACGATGGCGTGTACC
>NZ_BAAGVN010000089.1:0-957 GCF_054780855.1 Pseudaeromonas pectinilytica | reverse complement strand
TTTTTTTGCGATTAAATCAGATCACAAACGAAGCCTTTTTTCTATCTATTTCAATTGGTTGTAGCTAAAGATCCTGTACATGTCCTTCGATATCAAATAAGCACTATCATGGCTTATACTTTGCCCTGTTTGTTGTGCTCAATTGAGTGCTTATATCATGATTATGGAAGCAAACCGCTATCACGGAGGCGAATCATGCGCACAGTAACCTTCTCGGACGCCCGCAAGCATTTTGCGGACACACATGAACTGTGTAACCAACAATGCCGAACCCTGACTCTTATACACAAGTAGCGCCCTGAACGGAACCTTTCGCGTTTTCCAGGATCTGATCTTCCATGTGACCTCCTAACATGGTAACGATCATGATAACTTCTGCTCTTCATCGTGCGGCTGACTGGGCTAAATCTGTGTTCTCTTCGGCGGCGCTGGGTGATCCTCGCCGTACTGCCCGCTTGGTTAACGTCGCCGCCCAATTGGCAAAATATTCTGGTAAATCAATAACCATCTCATCAGAGGGTAGTGAAGCCATGCAGGAAGGCGCTTACCGATTTATCCGCAATCCCAACGTCTCTGCCGAGGCGATCAGAAAGGCTGGCGCCATGCAAACCGTCAAGTTGGCTCAGGAGTTTCCCGAGCTGCTGGCCATTGAGGACACCACTTCTTTGAGTTATCGCCACCAGGTCGCCGAAGAGCTTGGCAAGCTGGGTGCTGCGTAATCGCACTTGCTTGACCATCCAGTCGCATTGAGTTTGACCACTTAATCGCATTAACCTGACCAGTGTGTAACGTACCGCTGTATCTTTTGCTTTTGGAGGCGTACTGAGAACCCCCAAGATGAGGTTTATCGGCAGCAACATGGGAACTGACTACTCATTGCATATTCCCACGCATGGCGATCGCTCAATAACATTCATGCCGATCACGTAATAACATCCATGCCGATCACTCAATAAC
>NZ_BAAGVN010000088.1:0-864 GCF_054780855.1 Pseudaeromonas pectinilytica | reverse complement strand
CAGCGGTCATGACGGGCCAGCCTTATCCTGACGTATTCAACCTGACCTCGGCTTAGTCAAGCCGGGGCCGGTGAACGGTTACAGGGATACAGGGATGATGACACGACACGAATATCCAACTTTTTGGCGCATCGGGCTGATGGCTCTGCTGGCGCTATTCATGACCGCCTGTGGCGGCGGCGGTGGTGATAATCCGGCTCCTCCAGTCGCTGAATTGACCGCCAGCTTCACCCAGCAAGTCTCCGGCTTGGAGGTGAATCTGGATGCCAGTGGCTCCACCGAGAATATTGCCAGCTACCAATGGGATTTTGGTGATGGCTCCAGCGGTGTCGGCAAAACGGTCAGCCATACCTATGCGGCGGCTGGCGACTACTCCGTCGTTCTGACGGTGACTGATGACAAAGGGGCGACGGCCAGCCAGAGCGTCAGCGTTAGCGTGGTGGCACCCAATGTGGCTCCAACCGCTGCCTTTAGCCACGGCGCCAAGGAATTGGTTGCCAGCTTTGACGCCAGCGCGTCGAGCGACATTGATGGCAGCATTGCCAGCTACAGTTGGAACTTTGGTGATGGTGCGACCGGCACCGGCAAGAGCGCCAGCCATAGCTATGCGGCAGCGGGAACCTATACCGTCACCCTGACGGTGACTGATGACCAAGGGGCGACAGCCAGCAAGAGCGCCAGCATCAGCGTGCTCAAGGCGAACGTTGCGCCGACCGCTGCCTTTAGCCACAGCGCCAAGGAATTGGTTGCCAGCTTTGACGCCAGCGCGTCGAGCGACAGTGATGGCAGCATTGCCAGCTACAGCTGGAACTTTGGTGATGGGGCGACCGGCACCGGCAAGAGCGCCAGCCACAGCTATGCGGC